>CACLQQ010000024.1 GCA_902609095.1 uncultured Bacteroidota bacterium
TGCTTGATTTTCTGGAATATCAAAACAATGGACGCCTAAACGTTCTTGATTTTGTACTAAAATAAAAGTCATGCAAAATAACGAGGTAAAGAGTAAAACTGTTTTTTCATTTAAATTAATCTATGATTACTAATACCTCTAAGTTAGACAGAATGAATTGAATTACAAGATTCAATTCACACATTATTCAAACAACATTTCGCCAGAAATTCCAACACAGATGGAAAGATTTGAATTGTTTCCGTTTACAAAAAACCCTCCCATTTGGGAGGGTTAATTCATAGAGATTTGTCGTATTAAAAATCCATCACACGAACCGACATTGTCGTATTGACTACTTTTCGAATACCTGATACCTCAGCTGAAAACTCAGCGAACAAGGGATCTGTTAACATTTTCTTTGTGTTTGAAAGTGCTGTTTTTATATCAGAAGATCCGATCCATGCAAAATGAGAAAAATCAGCATTTTTTCCTACAATTGGAAAAGCTAGTCCATAAGAATTATTTTCATACCCTAATTTTTTTGCCATCTTTTGCGAAAAGCTTTTAAATTCTTTTAGATATAAAGAAGGGTTGGTTACTTCCATTTGATAAACCATAAACACATTGTCATTTGCCCAATCTTGTCCGTTATACCAAATCGGGGTATTAATAGATTTTGATACATCTATAGAATACTGAGGTAGTCTTTCGTCAAATAATAATCTTGCTTCCATTGACTGTTCGTAAGACATGAAAGCTTTTTCAAAAGCTTCCTCGTTTGGAAAACAGAACTGAAGAGAATGAGTGGACTTTGTAGATCCATTTGGAAGATAGGCAAATAATGATTTTGTAGCCTGTATATTTTTAGCCCACTCGGTGTTCATTGCAGCAGTTATGGTTGATACAACCATTTCTGGATTTTCAGCTTTAAGATCAAAAAGCACACAATACTGGGCTTCTAAAGAAATTGAACTGAATACAAATAATGCAATAAAATAATTTTTCATTTTTTATTGGTTATGGTTAATGATTTTTATAAGTTTTCAAAAATGAAGATAAGATTACATATTCGGTTTCTTTGATTATTTTAAACAAAATCTTTTAAAATCATAGATGATAAGATGAACGAAAAAAGCTCAGAAAAATAAATGGAAATCGGTTTAGATAGTTTTGCCGCGATAGATATCGCTAAGGGGGTTCCAACATCTCAGGAGTGGGTTCGTGCCCTAGATGAATTGATTGATCGTATTGCTTTTGCAGACGCTGTAGGAATGGACTTTTTCGGAATTGGAGAACACCATCGGGAGGAATTTCTGGATTCAGAACTTGACTGTAAACGCTCTTACATCAAATTGCGCACCGAGTTTCTGTTCTGCTTTGGTTCTTAGGGCTCTGATTTTGATCTGGCTCATTATGTAAGGAAGTGCTTGACCGGGAGTGGCCATATAGCGTTCAACTTCAGAAATGATAGAGGCTTCCGACTCGGCTTCATGGTCCAGTGAATATTGGATGGCTTGTTCTCGTGTCCATCCTTTGCTGTGCAATCCCGTATCTACCACCAAACGAATCGTACGATGCATTTCCATACGCAAGATGCCAAAATATTGAATGGGATCTTCATAAAGACCTAATTCCCTACCTAAAGATTCTGCATACAACGCCCATCCTTCTACAAAAACTCCCAAACTTTTGGGGATGTAAAAATTTAGGCAATACCTTATTTTCTTGTTGCAAAGGCAACTGATAGTGATGTCCCGGAATCGCTTCGTGAAGAAATAGCACTTCGTCAGCAAACTTTTTGTACTTATAAACCTAAAGAATGGTCACCTAAAAAATTCCAGGGTGCGAGGCGTCTTTTGTTCCGAAAACATATTCCACACTGGCTAAAGCCGCACGAAAGGCTTCTGTTCTTCTGACTACAAAATCTGCTTTGGGTCTTAATTCAAAAACCTGATCGAACTTATCATTTATTTTTTCCTTTAAGCCAATAGTGTTCGGAATGGCCGCATCTTGCACTTCACACCCTCTGATTGTCTACGTAGCCTTAAATGTTCCTTACAAGGTGCTTCATCTGGAAAAGTCTCCATAAATTTCAAAATGTTCATATTCACTTACTTTAAAACCAATATCAATACCTCCGTATATACATTTTGCATTTAGGTAATTATCCGTTCAATCATAAACAATAAAAATGATTTTAATAGTACAGACTGTATTATCGACAATAGTTCTTTTATCAGGTGTTATTTTTCTTATTCCAAATGGCACAGCAATTCATAAGAAAATCGGCGACCTATATTTTTTCAGTATGTGAGTCAGCTTGATTACTACTTTCGGATTGTTTAACGTATGGAATAGATCTGGTGTATATCATTAACTATCTTTAGTGAGACTATTGACATTAGCAAATGCAATATATTTCGCTATTTTAGGAAGGAGCAGAAAAAAATGGTCTGGCATCATTTATTATGGATGGGATGCAATTATATAGGATTAGTTAAGGCAGCAGGATCACATTTGTATTCAGTTTTCCCAGAATGGCTTTATTGGCTAAAGATAGAATTATTTTGGGTTTTACCTTATTCCTTAGTTACGATCATAATCGTGCAAAAAAAGGAAACCACGGTGAAAATAGCACTATAGTATATTAAAAAATAGAACTTAACCATAATTATATGGCTACTCGAAAAAACCTTTTGTATATATCAATACGAAAATGAGAATTCAGAATGTCGCCTCAAGGAACAAAAGATAACCAATGATAATGATGCCACACTTACCCAGCGGCTTATAACACATGCGATAGATACGTTATCTCAGAAACCATGTCTCATAAGCCACTCCTTCTACCTTCTCTCGACTATAGAACAGCGGAAAATATTGATCTCTCACCCATAAGTCAAATAGATTTCTATAATGCGGATGTTCGGGATTGCCATTTTGACCTGGTGTATTAGTGGCAAGGGTATGATCCCAGTTGCCAGTATCACAGATGATCTTGAAGGAGCCACCACTGCGCTGGTTGAGGTTTGAGCTAGTCATATTAACGGTATAGGCATTCCCTCCTCGAGGAGCCGGCCCTACTTCTAACTGCTTCCTGATATCGGGTGTCACTGCGGCACTCATCGGATGCTGTAGGGTGATATGTTTATAGTCTGCACTGCCATAGGTCCAGTTAGAAAGATCTGCACCATATCGCTGATGAAGGTCTCGCACCGCCATCACAAAGGCTCCTTGAATGAATTCATCTCTGCCGGCTATAGGCTCCACACCAAACTTGTCATCAGGATAGATGAGAAAGTCTATGACTTTCTTGAGTTGGACGGATAGGAGCCCTTTGACCTCTTTGGGTACTTCTAATTGATTCATAGCTGATTTGAGCTGATCTTCGAACGAGGCATAGATCCCCGCCTCAATGGATGCGGCATCCATGACAAAATCCCAATCCATCAATCGCTCTGCACAGAGAGCGGTCAGGCTATCGGACCACTGCATATGTCTCAGCATCGGCACCAATTCTCTGGCTGGAATGGATAGATAATCGGTCTGTAGGGCCACCATGTCTTGCATCGTATGCTGTCGGCCGGAGTTGAGGACTTCTTTGACCCTATCTCCTCGGTAGGGATCGCTCCACTCATAGTTTAACTCCTCTCTCAGCGGATAGTCCATCGGCGTGACATCCTCATTGCTCGTAGAAATCATTCCTGATTCGGGATTGTAGAGATGGGGTCGTTTATTAATCTCACGGTAATCATTCCATTCGTGGCTGCCATCACCTGGGACTGGCACTAATCCACTCCAGGATCGAATCGGCGAGATTCCTACGGCTTGCCATCCAATGTTCCCGGCCTGGTCTGCCCAGATCATATTCTCCCCAGGGATGTGTGAGTAATTGCAGGCTTCTCTAAACTCATCAAAATCTCGAGCTTGATTCATCCTGAGACTGGCGAGATATGGGGATCCTCCTGGCTCCAACCAACCACACCTGACGGCATAGGCGACATCATGCTCTTCATTTATCATCGTTATCGGACCATGTATGGTATAATAGAGTTCGACCTCCTCGGCTGCTTGCTGACCTTTGACAGGGATGAATTCTTTGATCATGCGCATATCTACCCACTCTCCATTGTGACGATACTGGTGAGGATTGTCAGGATTGATCTCATAGACATAGAGATCCTCAGCATCAGTTCTAAACACGGTAAGTCCCCATGCTCCATAATCGTTATGCCCTATAGAGATTCCCGGAATCTCAGGCTCGCCCCCACCGATGACATTCCAGCCCGGTGCTACGAGGTGACTTATATACCTGAGTGATGGAACCGCCTGCGTCCGATGTGGATCGTTGGCCATCATGGGATAGCCACTCTGGGTATGATCACCATCGACCACCCAGTTGTTACTGCCGATGGTGAATATATCTTCTCGTTCTGCAAGAGATTCTTCTCGCTCCTCTATAGTGGCCAAGTATCTGTAATCTGACTCAGCATTGCGCGCAGAGTAAGCGATATCTGATGGCACAAACTTAACTGGCCTGCGATAGGCATTGTACAATTCTAAGATGTCGTCATGCAGCAGGCTGGCATCAATGGATTCATCGATATTGAGATCTGGATCATTGGGATGGAACCATAGGATCTCTTTAACCTTGTCCACTCCCAAGAGGTCCACCATGCGTCCTATTTTCAGCTCTTGCTTTATATTGCCCAATAATCCTTGATGGCGAGAGATGACTACCTCTGGTGTCCATTTGAGAGGCTTGATATCGAGCAGTTGAAACTCGAGTGACAGAAGATCAGGTTTCTGCTCGGTCAAATCTATATAGGCATTGACCCCATCTACGAAAGAGCTAATGATCATTTCTCCGTTATCATGGTAATGATTCATCTCTGTGGTGATATCTCCTCGGAACTGGAACAGTCGAGTGCCGATGTCACGCTTCAATTCTCGAGGTCCCAAAATCTCAGCTACCGTTCCAGTGGCCTGACGGCGCCAGATCTCAAACTGGAACAATCTATCCTTGGCTGCATGAAAGCCCTGAGCAAAAAACAAGTCCTCCTCATTCTGTGCGTAGATATGCGGCACACCCCACTGATCGATGATTATTTCTACAGGCTCCTTAAGGCCCTCCACATCGATGTTATTATTGACCTGAGCAAATAGACCTCCGATTAGCAACGAAAAGGCAATAGAAAGATACTCCTTAAGCATGGTTAGATAGATTTAGGTGCTTAAGGTAATTAATGATTCCTCAACAGTATAATCTCCAATTGGATACCTCAGTCATCGGGGCATAAAAAAAGCCACCCGTAATGGAGTGGCTTTCGTTCTAATCTAGAATTCTTTATGAATCAGCATCCAATGCTTCATCGATCTTATGCATCATATAAGCACGATGTGCTTTGGTCTCCATTTGTTTGCCTTTTTTCTTTTCTAACTTCGTTTGGATGGATTCCAACTGATAGAATAAAGCAGACTTGGTGATCGCATCATAACTAACGCTCTTGAGTCCTGCTATTAGTCCATCTACATAGGACTGCTGCAAATTCTGTCTTAAAGGATTCACCGCTCCACCCAAATCTGAATCAAATATTCCACTGGTTACATCTCTAAGCATCACTATGACGCTGTATGAGTTGCCGTACCGACGACTGTTGTTCATACGGCTCAAGGTATTCGGATGCATGATATGTGATAAGAGCATTCGCTGGAACGATCCAATCTGTTGTAAGATTTTAGGGTCTTCTGTTCCACTCCAAAAATCCCAACCTCGACGTTGTGGTTGTAAATGAGCATAGTTATCTCTGGATACTGAAAAACTATTAGGACTAAAAGCATACTTGCTCATCATTTCCACGGCCTTCTTTTGTTGCTGGTAGCTCACTGGTGTATGCGGCTGACCATTTTCTTTTTGCCCATGGAGGTTACGATCTATCTCGACGCCACCGACATATCTAACCACGGCACTAAGTCCACTGGCCTGATCCCACATCAATCGGAAGAACCCTCTTCTGAATTCATGATATGACTCTCCATCATCAACCATTCTGTCCATTAGGTTTGCCATAGCATTCTGACAGAACTGTACTCGATCAGAGGAATATTGGAATACATCGCTACTGAGATCCCAAGCATTGATTCTTGGATCGATGCCACTACTGGATGAAAACATGGCGTCAGCATCATTAGCAAATCTCAGCTGATCCTCAGTAGAGAGACTCATTAACTTCTCTACTCTGGCCTTCTACTGACTGTCCATAGTTTGCTTCTCTGCATAAGCATAAGTAATCCCCCAATGATCATATGGACCAGGCACTACAGACTGAAAGCTACCTTGTTTAGACTTATCTAATGCTAAGTACATAGGATTATGATCCATCACTGAACTGGTCATTCTATGCTTCTCAGTCAGCTCTCTGTTGTACACTTCAGTCGCATCCCATAAGTGACTGGAGATATAATTATGCTCTAAACCTAAGGTATGTCCCACCTCACGTAAGAGCAGTTCTATGAGGGTTTCTTCCTCCATTCTGCCTACCTCTCTTGTATCAAAATCTTGGAGCTTAGCAACTGTCTTACCCATCGCGATCTTGTGAATCGCACCTTCATTAGCTTCACAGTAATGACGTGAATGTCCATCAGGGTTAATTGGCATATCAACCTTCTCGAACATCATCTCATCTAATGTCCTCGTATCTAAATCATAAACCGCCGACTCTGTTGGAACTCCGCTGATGAATGTGTAATCCAACATGATATCAGCTCCGAAAATCTGGGCTGTTCTAAGATTTACAAAGCTTGGCCCCAGGCACTACCCATATATGGTGCCGCCGTCCATCTCAATACATTATATCTGATACCTCCTCCATCCCAATCGGCGTCGTCGGGTTGTTTTTTTTACAACTACTGCATTCTTGAAACCAGCTCTCTAAAATGCCGGATTCCAACATTCTACCCCATCTTTGATGATTGGTCTAATTCCCTTTGGAGTCATATTCTCCATCCAAAATGTAATTGCCTCTAAAGGCTCTGACATCTCTGCACCTGGATTCTTTTTCACCAAGTGCCATCTATGCATCATATCGCGATATGGTGTCGGATCAGTCCTGGTCTGATCAGTAACCTGCGTAACGAAATGTCCTACCCTTGAGTCCTCATATTGTAGTTCATAGCCAGTATCTACTAATTCGATGATACTGTGTTGAATCTGTATCCTATTATATCGAGCATCCGTAACCGTAGGTAAACCATAGTTAGTAGGCATCTTATTCTCATATACCAGATCAACTATAACATCCGTATTCTTAGGATAATTTTCACATTGACCACCTTTGATTTGGATTTACTCATTCCCCCAATCTTATACGGATTTTTAGGGCCTTGTCCTGGAGCGGGGCTAAACTTCAGCTGAGTGAGAAACTCTGACAAGAATAAACCATCAGCTTTAATCAGGAATGTATCCTTGGATTCGTTCATTGCTACAACTGTCTCTACATGAAATATAGGCTCCGTTATATTTGCACTCGCTGCATTAGCCAATGCGCTCTCTGGATCGAAGTAGGAGTTGAGGTTTTGCTCTACAAACTCGATTCGATCATAATATTTTTGATTTATAATATACTCTCCCAGCCATAGTTTCCTTTAACCCAGCCAGCATTTAGAGAGCCATTTTCAGAATGAAAGAAATGTAAAAACTCCTTGTTCATTTGGTCCAAACGAACCTCCATAAAGATGTTCCCTTTAGCCGTATCTTGATAGATTGGAAACAAGCCTTCTATTTTGGTACAGCTTTCAGTGGCCTCAGCGATAGTCTTAGTATCTCTCTTTTTCTTTTCTTCTTTTTCTTCCTTGCCTTCAGATTTTTCTTCATTCTCTTTAGAAGTCGGTGAAGCTGTTTTGGTTTCCTGGCTATATAAAGAAGAACTTATCATCATAGCTAAACTACAGACGATAATGATTAATAGTTTATTCATAAGGTTTTAATTATTGATCAGTGCTTTTTTTACTGTAATAAGTGAGAAGCCATAACGATGGCATTCCATTGTTATAAACATTGTATAAATATTCTATAGTCTCGATTTAGTGTAGAAGTTCGACATATCGGACGTTATCAAACTGTTTCAGTTTGATAAAAAGACTTAGAAAAAAATCAATGTTTACAGAATTAGGTCAAATATTTGTTTGAATCGATTTGTGACCGTGTGTCTATTATTAATAGCCAATAATCAATTCGCGAGCTCAATAGGTATTTCCATATTTTAGATCAAAATTAATAGTCTATGAAAGCAATGTTGGTTAAAGAATTAGGACACCCATCTAAGATGGTATTAGAGGATATACCATCTCCAGCTCCAGGAAAAAAGCAAGTATTAGTCAGCATCATAGCTTGTAGCGTGAACTTTCCTGACACTCTCATGGTGCAAGGACTCTATCAATTCAAACCAGAATTACCTTTTTCGGTTGGTAGCGACATTGCCGGAGTGGTTAAAGAAGTGGGAGAAGGAGTTAAGCATTTAAAGCAAGGTGATGAGGTGTTTGGCATTACTGCAACTGGAGGATTCGCAGAGGAAGTGTTAGTTCTTGCTAACAGTGTATTTCCTAAGCCTCCAATGATGGACTATAAGATCGCAGCATCGTTTATGATGGCGTATGGAACTTCATATCATGCGTTGAAGGACCGAGCTAAACTCAAAGAAAGAGAGACATTGGTGGTCCTTGGCGCATCAGGAGGTGTCGGATTAGCCGCTGTAGAGCTCGGAATAATTATGGGAGCTAAGGTTATTGCAGCAGCCTCTACTCAAGAAAAGTTAGATATATGCACTAAGTATGGAGCTGATGCGACCATAAACTACACTAAAGAAAATCTGAAGGAGCGAATCAAAGAACTCACTGATGGCAAAGGAGCTGATGTCGTATATGACCCCGTAGGTGGTGATTATACTGAGGCAGCCTTAAGAGCAACTGCTTGGGAAGGCCGATTTCTCATTGTAGGGTTCCCAGCGGGCATATCAAAGATTCCAATGAATCTGCCTTTACTCAAGGGATGTCAGATTGTAGGTGTGTTCTGGGGAAGCTTTGCACAGCGTGAAGCAGGAAAGAATATGCAGAATACGATGGATCTCATCCAAATGTATGGTCAAGGCAAGCTGAAGCCTCACATTGATAAAGTATATGCTCTCGAAGACTCGAGGCAAGCTCTAATAGATATGATGGATCGGAAAGTCAAAGGTAAAATCATCATTGAGCCCTAATAAAATTGCTGTAATAGCCTTTATAACGATTGTAAACTATACTTATATGCAATTTTAGATAAACTCGTATTATCTTGTCTCAGTCGAAAATCAGTACTAACTGCTAATAATATGTTTTATTTAATGCAAGACGTACATAGAAATGCCCAAATCAGAGGTAACTATATAGCAACTGATTGTGCAGGACGTAGGCACACGTGGAGCGAATTCAAAGATCGCTTGTTCCGATTCGCTGGGGGACTTAGGAGTTTAGGAGTACAGGATAAAGATGGAGTTGCCATACTAGCACTTAACTCAGATCGATACTTTGAGTATTACTTTGGAGTCCCATGGGCCAGTGCTTGTACTGTACCACTTAATGTGAGATGGTCTGTACATGAGAATGCCTACTCTATAAAAAATGCTGGAGCCAAGGTTTTAGTGGTTGACGATGCATTCGCACCCATGATTCCTGCTCTCAAGGAGAAAGACGTTCCGATTGATCATGTGATCTATATCGGAGACAAAGACACTCCGGGTGGAATGGTTAACTATGAATACTTAATCGTTAACAACGATCCAATAGATGATGCATATAGAAGTAATGATGATTTAGCAGATATTTTTTATATCGGAGGCACAAAAGGCTTTCTTAAAGGAGTTATGTTAACCCATACGAATCTTTAGACCAGTGCAGCATAATAAGTTATGAGCCTTCCGATGGATCAAGATTCAAGATTATTACATGTTACTCCGATGTTCCACCTCGCTGATACCACCTGTACTATGGCGGGTATGTTAGCTAGAGCTACACATGTCTTTATTCCCATGTTTGTTCCGCAAGCAACTGTGCAAGCATTATCAGGATCACAGATTACACATGTGGTGATGGTACCAGTGATGATTCAAATGGTAATTAATGATCCAAGTATTGTCGATGCGGACATGACCAAACTTAAGTATTTACTATACGGAGGTGCTCCGATTTCTGAAGCTGTACTTACTCAAGCTATGGGAGCACTTCCTAATACTCAATTCTCTCAAGGTTACAGCCAAACCGAGTTAGCACCCTTAGCGCTTATTTTGGGACCTGAGTATCATACTATTTCTGGCCCTAAAGCTGGAAAGCTAAAGTCTGCAGGAATCGACCTGCCATGTACAGAGGTCAAAATAGTTGGTGAGGATGATAAAGAATGTTATAGAGGAGATATAGGAGAGATCATTGTTCGTGGTCCAACTGCGATGACGGGATATTGGAACAAACCAGAAGAAACGGCAGTTTCGATGCGCAATCGTTGGGTCTATACTGGTGATGCCAGATATATGGATGAAGAGGGATTTGTATTCCTCGTAGATAGAGTGAAAGACATGATCGTATCGGGTGAAGAAAACGTCTACTCGGCAGAAATAGAAAATGCCGTTATGAATCATCCGGCGGTAGAGCAGGTCGTGGTTATTGGCATTCCATCAGAAGAATGGGGCGAACACGTTCATGCCGAGATTATTCTAAAAGCTGGTCATGAAGGTGACGAGGCTGATATCATCGCTAAGACGAAAGAATATATCGCTAAGTATAAGTGTCCAAGGAGTATAACCTTCAGAACTGAACCATTCCCAATGAGTGGTGCTGGCAAACTCCTCAAGAGGAATTTAAGGGCACCATATTGGGAAGGTAAGGAACGACAGATCAATTAAAATCTGTGGTAGCAGTTCACATAGATTTTTTTACTGATTTCATTTGTCCTTGGTGTTTTATTGGTACGGAGCGGATTACAAAGGTCATTAATAATTTAAGAGGTGAAATAGATATTACTCTAACACCTAAACCATATATCCTATATCCGAGTATTCCTGTTGGAGGGATTGACAAATCCGTATTCGCTAAGAAGACTAAACCTGGTATTGGACGCAGCCTAAGGGCTGAAGCGTTTTTTGAAAATCTAGAATTGAATTATAAGAAAATCAAACGCATCCCCAATAGTCGAAAAGCACATCAATTAATAGTAAATATCCCTTCAGATCAGCTCAAATGGGATATATCGCTGAAGATAATTAGGGACTATTTTACATATGGACAGAATATAGAAGACGACAGCTACCTGAACAGAATCCTTAGAACCTTAAATATAGAATCAGGAAAAGAAATTATTGATATCGAAAAAGAATTGAGCTTTGCTCGTCACCATCACATCACTCTCGTTCCGACTATGAGACTCAATAAAAAAGTCATCATACCAGGTCTCCAGAGTGCAGAGGTTTGGACCAAATATCTAAAACGAGCCTCTATTATGAAATTGTAAAATCCTTATCTACTTTATCGGAACTAATTCAGTGTCCTTACCTTTATCCAGATGAATAGTAGGCTCTTATTAATTTTAAATTTCTTCTGTTAAAGTATTATGGTTCAAGCTCAAAACCAGTCACCAAAAGTAACAACAATAATTCAATCATTAGAAAGCGAATTTGCCCAGATAATTGAAAAGCGGAAGACTGATCTCAAACTGTTAGGACAAATAATTAATGAGCAAATGAGTAAAGTTGATACAGCTCAAGTGATATTCGTCTGTACTCATAATTCTCGTAGAAGTCAATTATCAGAAATCTGGTTGAGGCTCGCCAGTGAATATTACGGAGTTGGATCCATAAAAAGTTATTCAGGAGGAACAGAATCCACAGCATTTAATCATAGAATGGTAGACGCCGTTAAGAGGGCGGGGATAGAATTGACCACTCTCGTTGAAGGAGATAACCCTCGGTATAGCCTATCTGAGGAAAAAAAAACAACTACAAGTTACGAACTCATGTTCTCTAAAAAGTATGACCATGAGTATAACCCATCTAAAGATTTCATTGCTGTGATGGTCTGTAGTCAAGCTGATAAAGACTGTCCATTTATACCAGGTGCTTTGGAGAGAATGGCACTACCCTATATAGACCCAAAGGCATGCGACGATACGCCACAAGAATCGAAAGCCTACGATGATAAGGTCAGAGAGATTGGTCGCGAGATCCTATATATGATGAGTCATTTAGCGACTTAACCTTGATTTAGCTTTCATTTCCTGGAATAGGTGCAAATATTTGGTTGTCATTTTTGATGCCATTATTGAGTAGATTTTTCTACTTTAACTCTCCAAGAGAATCTATATGAAAAACAAGCTCATAAAATTGATTCTGGGATTGGTAAGCATAGTGCTCATTATAATCGTCATTATGATGCTTAGCACCCAGCTGCCGGGGCTTACAGGACAAGTAGATACCGACTATCCAACTCTAATTGTTAGCGGAGCTCCTATATCGGAACTTATGATCCTGAAATGGTCAGGTTTACTTTTTGGTCTTTGTGTAGTAGGCATATTCTTGTCTGCTGTAGCACTTGGTGCCTATCGCAAAGATCATCCGACACAAAAGCAATTCTTTAGAAGGATTAGCATAGGTGCCTTGTTATATATCGGTGTTTATTTTTGGATGGTCATCAGCTGGTGGTATTACTCTAAGGAGAATCCATTTGAATATATCCTTGGACTTCCGTGGCCAACAGCGATCATGATGTTCGGCCTTTTATTTACGCCAGCATTCTTATCATATTTCTATATCACTAAGTTTGATACCTGGATTTATTCATCAGAAGACGAATTTCAGTTTCAACAGATCCTCAAAAGAAGAAAAAGTCGCAATCTATAGGTCAAGATGGAAGTATATAGGAACCCTATTATTCTAAGTTTTATAGCCCTATACATGCTGCTGTGTATCGGTGTAGGCATATGGGCATTGCGAAGGACTAAATCCACTCATGACTTCTTTATGGCTGGTCGAGACTTAGGAATTATGGTTACAGCATTTGCCGTATTCTCAAGTACTTTGAGTGGCTTTGGGTTTGTTGGAGGTCCAGGGTTAGTTTACAAGTTAGGAATGAGCTCTGTTTGGATGTTCGTCTGTATCATCATGGGCTACAACATCTCTTTCTTTCTATTAGCCAAAAGGCTTAGGTTATTGGCCGAATTAGGTGAGTCAATATCACTGCCTGATGTCGTAGCCTTACGATATGGTAAGGAATCAACACGATTTCTAATCTCTGTAGCTATTATACTAGGAGTATTAGGATATCTCGCAACACAGATATTGGCTATGGCTGTTGTACTAAAAGATATACTTGTAGAGACTGAGTTCTTGGCCTCAATTAGCTTAGAAGCCTGTGTTCTCGTCTCATGCTCTATCTTAGTCTTTTACAGCGTTACAGGAGGTATAGTTGCATCCGTCTATTCTGACCTCATCCAAGGTGGCGTTATGGTGATTGCCGCGACATTAGTGTTCCTAACAGTGGTATATACATTCGACAATGGATTCGCCGAGATCAGCAGAACGATCCAGGAACATGATCCACAGGCGATCGGTCCATGGGGAACCTTGGGTATGATAGGCTGTTTGTCCTGGTTCTTTGTCTTCGGATTAGGAGGTACTGGCCAACCTCATGTCATCACTAAGATGATGATGTATAAGAAAGTGAGCGATGCTAAGTACATATTACCAATTAGTGGTATCGGGTACCTGTTCTCCGCTTTGCTCTGGGTAGGAATTGGATTGGCCATGAGAGCCTTAGTTCTTCAGGGAGTTCAACCTGAATTATCCTCACCGGATGCGGCAGCTTCTCAGTTTCTACAGAATTATGCGCATCCTATATTAGCCGGTGTAGTCTTCGCTGGATTGTTTGCTGCAATCATGTCAACAGCTGATGCATTCCTTAACATCGGGACCGCAGCTGTCATGCACGACATACCCAAAGCCCTCGATAAAACCATCAAAAATGAATTGTTCTGGGCCAGAACAACTACTGTAATTATAACAATGGTATCAGCACTATTTGCCCTTTATTCCGGAGACTTAGTCGCCATACTGGGTGCCTTTGGATGGGGAACTTTTGCAGCAGCTATCGTACCGACAGTAGCTATTGGTTTTAACTGGAAACGAGCTAATTGGAAGGCGGCGAATACTGCCATGATAGTCAGTATAGCCATTAATTTTATTATAAAAGTGTTCAAATTTGGATTGCCTTACGGAATTGATGTTGGGGCTTTCTCCTTATTTATATCATTATTTGTATTTATCATTGTTTCTTATGCTACCCCATTAGAGGAAATAGACCCTGATGTTGAGGCAGTTATGGACTTATAAAATTTAATCATGAGACTTATTCTATCGTTACTGATTTCTTGCTTAATTATCTCTACTATTAGTTCGCAGCAAGTAGCTGATCCCGCTGATGTAGGTATGTCTAAAGAAAGGTTAGCGCGGCTTGATGCCGTAATGCATAGCTATGTTGATAAAGAGATGTTATCTGGTGTGCAGACAGCGATAATGCGTCGTGGTGAATTAGTGCACTTTGACTCATACGGCTATGAAGATATGGATACAGAGGACCCAATAAAGGAGAATAGCATCTGGAGAATATACTCCATGACTAAACCTATCGTATCAGTAGGTCTCATGATGCTATATGAGCAAGGTCTGTTCCAGCTTGATGATCCAGTTGCTCGATATATTCCTGCGTTTAAGGATATGCAAGTCTATCATGAAGGCGAAGGGTTAAAACCTGCAGAAAATCCAATAAGAATAGTAGATATTTTGAGACATACTTCTGGTATCGGTTATGGCTGGGGACGAGGTACTTATGTGGATTCCGTATATCAATCAGTGGATTTTTTCAGTATGAAAACAACTGAAGAGCTTAATGAGGTTTTGGCCTCAGCACCATTATATTTTGAGCCCGGAACGGCATGGAGATATGGCCTATCCGTAGATATCAGTGGTCGCCTAATTGAAGTATTAAGTGGTATGCCTTTAGATGAATATTTGGATCAAAAAATATTAGCTCCATTAGGAATGAATGATACCTCGTTTGAAGTTCCAGATGACAAAGAGGATCGATTTGTCAGTAATTATCAACCTCAGCAAGATGGTAGTTTAAAACTAATAGATCATCCTTCTTGGAGCCCATACACTAAGGAAGTCACTCACTTCTCTGGTGGTGGAGGATTAGTATCGACAACACCAGATTATCTTAGATTTTGTCAAATGCTAATCAATGAAGGCGAGTTAGACGGCAACAGAATATTGTCACCTAAGACTATCGAGCTTATGACTGACAATCACACCGAAGGAATTCAGCATCATCCAGGAGGCCCAGTGGTACTACCTGCCATGGGAAATGACTTTGGATTAGGCTTTTCTATTGTTACAGACTTAGCAGAGACCAGAGCGACAGGATCAGAGGGCATCTATGGCTGGGGTGGATTAGCAGGCACATTTTTCAGGATAGATCCAGAAGAAGAGCTTATCTATATCATGATGATACAGCTTGTTCCTAACGCACATCTGAAGGCTCGAGCGCGTTTTCAAACGATGGTGTATCAAGCATTAATAGAATAAATGTTTGAAAGCAACGATATTTATGCAATAGGGCTTCCAACAGCCTTTACATTTATCGCTATCGAGGCCGCTTATTCCATCTGGAGCAAAAAAGATTTATATAAGAGAGCTGGCTCCTATGGAAGCCTTGGATTATTCGCTGGAAATGTATTGATGGTTTTCTTAACAAAAGGATTAATCTTTAGTCTTTACCTTTACATCTTTAAGTTCAATATTTCAGATTTCTTTCCTGAATGGTTAGTATGGGTAATGGCCTTTGTACTCATTGATTTTACTTTTTATTGGTATCATAGAGCCTCGCATAGAGTAATATTCCTTTAGGCCATTCATATGAATCACCATTCAAGTGAAGAAATGAATTTATTAGTCGCCTTTCGACAGGCTTGATTTAATCCTTTTGCGAAAATGCTATTTTTCATTTTTCTCCCTTTGCTTGTTTTAGATCTTACCATTACTGCTATAGCAGGGGCATTTTCAACTTTGTATGGCGTGATTGGGCATACTCAAATTATCAAAAAGCTGGGATGTTTCGAACATATATTATTGACTCCATCTCATCATCGTGTGCATCACGGGAGTAATGACATTTATCTGGATAAAAATTATGGGAACCCGTTAATCATATGGGAAAAGATACTTGGAACATTCGAGGTAGAAACTGAAAAAATGATATATGGCATAAAAAGTAATGCCAAGACTTTTAACCCTGTAAAAATTACATTTAGAGGTTGGCGTCTGCTGGTCAAAGATATCAACAAATCTGAAAGTCTATCTCAGATGCTCAAACATATATTTTATCCTCCAGATTGGAAACCATGACTAATTATACAACAGAAGTTTAAGTAAGCAAGTTGCAACTATTCTTCCTCTAAATATTCTGGCACCTCTAAGGCTACAAGGTCATCAAGCATCTCAGATAAGTTTGGTTTAGGAATTAGCTGAGAAAAACGTTCGATAAGCTGACCATTCTTAATGAATAATAGTGTCGGAATACTCTTAATCTTGAAATAGCCATTGACCTGTGGATTCTGATCTACATTCACTTTACCTATCAAGACTTGACCTTAATATTCTTCAACTAATTCTTTGATGATGGGACCGATAACCTTACATGGACTACACCATGCGGCCCAAAAGTCAATCAAGACTGGTAAATCACTTTTAGCAACAAGATCCTCGAAGTTGTTATCGTCAATGACGGCGGCAAAAAGTACTTTCTCCTTCTTTTTCCAAAAAATCGTTACAAGTTAAATTCTATACCTTGTGCTAATGGAAGATCAGTACCGTAATTAGTAGTGCAGGTCTGTCTCCTCATATAGGCCTTCCAAGAATCTGAACCACTTTCTCGACCTCCTCCAGTTTCTTTCTCTCCACCGAAGGCTCCTCCGATCTCCGCACCCGAGGTGCCTATATTAACATTAGCGATACCACAATCTGATCCTGATTCAGAAAGGAATCGTTCTGCCTCTCTGAGGTTCAATGTAAATATTGCTGATGATAAGCCTTGGGGGACACTATTCTGGATATCTATCGCTTCATCAAGGGTGTCATACTTCATGATGTATAAAATCGGAGCAAATGTTTCATGTTGCACGATCTGCATATCAGGATGAGCTTCGATAATAGTAGGAGTTACATAACAACCCGACTCATACACTGCCCCATCTAATACTGAACCACCTGTAATGAGGTTTCCTCCTTCAGATTGTGCTTTAGCGATTGCTTGCTCATACATGGTCACAGCATCTTTATCAATCAATGGCCCCATGTGATTATCCGCAGATAGCGGTGTTCCTATTTTAATCTGAGTATAGGCGTTCACCAGTTTATCTCTGAGGTCGTCATAAATAGATGAGTGTATCAATACTCTACGAGTTGAAGTGCACCTCTGCCCTGCAGTACCTACTGCTCCAAATACAATGCCTGGTATAGCTACTTTCAAGTCCGCCTCAGGAGAAACTATAATCGCATTATTACCACCAAGCTCTAATATAGATTTACCTAAACGGGCACCTACGGCAGCTGCCACAGATTTACCCATGCGAGTAGAGCCCGTTGCACTAACAAGTGGAACACGACTATCTTCTGCCATAGTTTTACCTATATCTCTGCCACCTATAATCAATCCGGATACTCCCTCAGGCACTCCATGTTCACGGAACACTTCCTTAATAATATTCTGACAAGCGATAGCAGTGAATGGAGTTTTTTCAGAAGGCTTCCAAACACAAGTATCACCGCAGACCCAAGCTATCATGGTATTCCATGACCAAACTGCTACTGGAAAGTTGAATGCCGATATGACACCCACAATACCTAATGGTTGCCATTGCTCAGTCATCGTATGCATAGGACGTTCACTCTTGATATTCAGGCCATATAACTGTCGTGATAGCCCCACTGCAAAATCGCAGATATCAATCATCTCTTGTACCTCTCCCGATCCTTCTTGTAAGCTTTTGCCCATCTCATAGCTGACTAATGCACCAAGATCTTCTTTCTGATCTCGGAGCGCATTACCAATCAACCTAACAATCTCTCCACGTTTAGGTGCAGGCCAAGTTCTCCACTCTCTGAAGGCTCTTTCCGCAGATTGTATTACACGATCATAATCAGATATTCCAGATTCAGCTACCTCCCCTATAAGTGCGCCATCTACTGGAGAACTTATTTTCAGTGTTACTCCACAACCCTTCCAACTTTCTTGACCCGTACTTACTCCTGCAGCATTAGCTCCATCTATACCTAAGTTTACAAGAACTTTTTTGATATTAATCATGATATAATTTTTATTATCTTTTTTAATGCTATTTTACTGACATAGTTAACCATTCAAAGTTCCTAAAAGCTCAGCAAAACCAATATCTTCTTGCTTTATAAATCCTTGTTGTTGCAAGTCTCCTTGATCAACTAACTCTACAACTGCTGCAATCGAGGCAGCCGTCGTCCACGAAATAGCTGGCCACATCCGACCTTCTATCTCTTGAGGGTAAAAGGCTTTATAATACTCCTCTCTTACTAAAGTACTTTTTTGCCACCCTTCGACAACAGTATATATATATACCACATCCTCTTTCACAGGTGGTTTAGCCTTATAGAGTATATCTTCTAAGAGTTTCTTGTCTTTCTTCAGTATCAACTCATACATAAGGAATCTCATTAACTTTCCATGACCTGGATATCGAATCGTCGTATAATTCAACGTATCTAACTTGCCTTCATAAGTTTCACACATTGTTCCTAATCCGCCAGAAGTACTGAACGCTTCAAACTCCTGACCTTCGATATTAATATACTCTATACCGTCCAAAGAAGAAACCATCTTACGATCTCCGTTGTGAATCACCTCTGCATCATTGAGGTACTCATTGACTACACCTGCAGGAGACCAGGTAAAGGAATAGGCTAATAATCCATTGGGATATCTTGGCAGGGCTCCAACCCTGAGTTCCATATCTCTGAGTTTTTCAAATCTGGCAGCTAAATCTGCACCGACTATTCCTATATATCCTGGAGCTAATCCACATTGTGGTGCCTTTACTCCTTTAGAAGTCGCAACTAAGTCTCTGATAAATTGAGTCGTTTCGACATCTTCGGTCAAATCGAAATAGTGAATTCCCAAATGGTGGGCAACCTGCGCCACCTTCTTATTAAGAAAATACGGCAGTGCTGATACCACAGCATCAGATTCTTTCAAATTAGACGATAACCATGAAGCATTGCTTACATCACCTTTCAGCGTTTTGAAGGGCATATCAAATTCGCAATGAGCCACAATAATATCAATCCCCGATACCTCAGACTTACGTCATAACAATACGGCCCCACTAAGGTTCTTTCCTTTCCAAGTCCAAAAACAGATATTTTTTTCATAAGATACAATTTAGTAATTTATAACTTGTAAAACTTTATTTTTAATTCAAAATGACATATAAATTATAGATTAAAAATCTATAAGGATCAATAATATTTGAATCCGTATTTTTCGAAAAATCAGTTACACATGAAAAAGCCTAAAAGTGTAGACGAATACATATCAAACGTGGAGAAGTATCAAGAAGAATTAGTCCATCTGAGAAAAATCGTGCTATCCACAGGATTAAAAGAGCATGTGAAATGGCTCTTTCCATGTTATACCTTCAATAAAAAGAATGTAGTAGGCATAGCTGCTTTCAAAGATTACTTTAGACTATGGTTCTATCAAGGCGCATTATTATTCGATCATCATAACAAACTGATCAATGCACAAGAAGGCAAAACTCAAGCCATGAGGCAACGGAGATTGAAGGATCTCTCTGAAATAGATCGTGACATGATCATTGATTATATCTCAGAATCCATAGAGAATAAAAAGGCAGAGAAAAGAATCCTCCCAACTAAAAAACCAAGCATAGAATCTGCAGAATTAAGCGAGGTACTAAATAAGGTTCAGCATCTTAGAGACTCCTTTGGCAGTTTGACTTTTGGACGGCGAAGGGATTATCCTGCATACATGAATTCTTACAAGCGTTCAGAAACTAAAAAATCAAGAAGAGCTAAATCGATTCCATTAATACTGCAAGGGATAGGCTTAAATGATAAATACCGAAAATAATTGAATCAGATTCTACTACTTCTTCTGGTAATTCTTGAAGTATTCTCCCAACTCTATTGGGTGCATTACAAATCAGAACTTGCCTCAGTTGTCTATATGTTGTGTGGGTTAGCAACAGGCCTCTCATACATACATTATAAGCCTCCAAAAAATGAAACAACAACTCCAGTTGACCGAATCTGGACGTTTCTAATCTTATCTACTTTGGTTCTAATGCTCTTCTCATACGCAAAGGATTTCTTCGTAGAAGTTCCCCTTGATTATCACACTGCAGATATGCTACCTATCATTCAGACCATGTGTGAAAGATTCATTAACGGAATGAATCCTTATACAATTATTCCAGAGATCTGGGGAGGGATGCAACCTATTTACCTACCTGGTTTATGGATGCCTTTTATTCCTGCCAGCCTCCTTGAATTTGACCTTCGATGGATGTGTTTGTCCGCTCTTGCAGTCTCCCTATTACTTATCTACTCAAAGTACCTCAAAGGCCTAAATACCTTACAGTCACTTACTTTCATTCCAGCATTTTTAATCATCCTAAGTATCATATCAATAGACAACTCATTTATTACTATGACTCAGGAACCCATCGTAATCTTATGGTACATAGCCATGTCATGGTCATTCATCAATAATCATCCTCGATTATTCGGAGTCTTTAGTGCTCTATCTCTACTGAGTCGTTATGCCCTGGCACCATGGCTACTTATGATTGGCGCCATTTTGTTCTGGGATCACAATAGATTTTTTTTCAGAGCTGTAATCTCAGGCACGATAGCAACTCTAACACTACTATTTGTTTCTAATGCCAATAACTACACCGAAGTTTTCTTAGGCTTATCCGATAACTATTTAACCGATATAGCAAACAATAGAGGTAAATATGAAGGTATGATTAATAGTGGGTTAGGGCTAGCCAAATTCTTAGACTACAATGACCTAAACTTACTGCATACTTTCATGAAGTGGGTAGCGATTATATCCCCGATTTGTTTGGGCTTATATTACAAACTCAGAGAAAAGCACATTACATTAGACCAATTCGGAATAGCGAGTTTGAAAGTTTATTTAGTACTATTCTATAACCTCATCATCATGCCATACAATTACCTTTTTTTTACATCCTCTTTTCTATCACTTTTTATTTTGGTTAGGGCTTTTACCAGTGCTCAGTATAAAAAGTGAACAGCCACCCCTGTTACAAGGTGGCTGTTGCTGCATTTCTCAAAGGTAGAACCGAAATCTAAATTCAATAACCAGCAATCAGGTCGTCAGGTACAGTGTTGGTCACTTGGACATAGCTGACTGGCCTTGATTTCATATAAAGTGTAAGAACCCAATCAGTATTCGGATTGGGTTCAACGATATTTATTCTAATCTGATGAGGAGATAATCCATAGTACCCTAGCGTCTCCAATACATGACGTAGTCTCCAGTAAGAACTTCTTTCATTAGACACGCTGATTTCAACTAAACTATTAGACGTTCCTATAGCTCTATAACTGATTACTCTCAATATATTGATGGCTTCCTCCTCAAGATAATTACTCTCTGAGCCAAATCTTAATTCGTACTTATCAGAAGCCATTTCTGATGCCTCAACGTACTTTACTATTTCTCTTATCTTACCCCTGTTGGACTTTTCAACAAAAGGGAGCCTCTTATCTATTGAGACTTTTTCTAAGCTAATACTTCCTTCACTCCCATCAATGGCATAAGCCGAGCCTAATATCATTACGGCTGCTACAATTAATAAGTGTTTCATGTTTGTGAGTTTTAGTTATTAATAAAGACATACTTACGTATATCTCTTATTTATATAAATGACCGATAAATGGATGCACACTTACATTCGGTAATCACCTAATTCATACTGGGGTATACCATTAGAAAAGGGATTGTGTCGTATAATTCGTTCTAAATTTGATCAGAACAAGGGCTGAAACTTAGGTTTCCAAACTCGATTGTACGTTATGCCAATCCTCATGAGCATATTTGGTCCAGGTTTATTATTAAAATCCAACATACCACGATATACGCATAAGTCTGCACCTAAATTCAATGAGATATCTCCATAAAGTGAAATAATTAATTCATAAACCATATTGAACCGTATGGATAGCTCGCACTCCTTATAGTTGGCTGTTGGGAGGTAGTAGTTGAAGTTATTAGTGAGAGAGTAGATTATATGCCAAGTCCTCTCTAATGGGAACCTTGCTGTACTTATAGCCTGAAAACCATATTGATAATGGCCTGCAGTAAATCATTCTTTCCTATCAAATCTAACTCAAAGAAGGTTTATTTACCTGGAAGATTACTACTCAAACTGACAATACTGCTTGACATCTTTTTATCATCATTAGATTCGGCTTTATGGGTATTATTTGTAGGCTTTAATTTCACGTAATACTCTAAACCTACTCTTTACCTTGAGATACAGCTTCAGAAAAGAAGATTTTAATTTAATTAAAGCGACCCAATAAAACATCAATAATTTTGGATGCTCTTGATCAAAGACTTGAGCCTAAATAGCACGTCTATAGCACTATCAAATTATTTACAAGCCTTATGTAAGTAGATAAAAGTTTTGTGAGGCTAACTCTTAAGTTTATAAACAACTACCACTATTATACCAAAGATTACTATCATATGAACGAAGTGGTCTTTTAACAAAGTGAGATTGGCCGTAACTTGATCCGCAGCAAAGTAACCGAGCGCACCATATCCTAAGGTCCAAGTCAAACATGCCACCGCACAAACTAAGCTGAATCTAAAGATTGAGATACTTGACAATCCCATAGCAATAACAGTTGCTGTAGATAATCCATAGGCGAACCTGTGTACAGTTAGAAACAAAGGTCTTCTACTTACCCAATTACTTGCTCGCTCTATATTTACCCTTGACTTGGGATTACGCTTGAAATAACTTTTTCCACTATACCTAGAAAATAGGAAAATAGACATATCTCTGGTATAGCCTCCTAAAAAAGCTGCAATCATAACCCCAGGAATTTTGATACGTCCAAGTGTACCTGCAACTATAGCAGATAGATATGCAAACTCTCCCTCAAATGTTGTCGCTAAGTAAACAGCTATATATCCCCACTCTGCTAAAAACTCATCCATCAACTTAAGGTTTTAAGATGACTAATATCATTTTCCACCACAAACTTGAACCTATCTAATTGGTAGTACCCAAGAAATAATCCAGTATTGTGATGAGAATAGTTTTCCATTTCACTAAGGTGCTGTTGCTTCATTACACACATCAAGCATCTCAAAGTTCTACCATGAGAACATATTAGCACTTTAGACTGATCAAGCGTTTTGATATAGTCTACGAACTCAACGCACCGAACCATTAACTCCTGAGCTGATTCTGCCTGTTCAAGGCGTGCATCATAGTTGCCAGCTTGCCACTCCTTGATCATACGATCATATGCTTTCTTCATCGCCAGATTCCCAGATTTACCTTCATGAACTCCCCATGAAATCTCGTTGATATTAGCATGCTCTTGATGCGGCACGCCCAACTTATCTATGAAGGGTTGAACAGTTTGCTTTGACCGCTTCAACTTAGAACTTATGACCAAATCAAATCCAGTTTGATGATAGTAATCAAAAAACTGTTGCGCTTGAAAAATTCCAGTTTTATTCAACACACTATCTACACCACTACCTTGCACGATATGCCTTTTGTTGTAGTCAGTCTGTCCATGACGTATGAAGTAGAATTCTTGCAATTTTTAAACGTTGACGAATTATATTTTAGAATGAGTAAAAAACAAATAATTAATAGTTAAGTTCGAAAAATGGGATCTCAAAACCACTTGAAAAAAATTATGTGATTTCGTGAACTTTGTTAAATCACGTTAGCTGCATATGCATCTAAAACAAATATCAAGAGTCACAACAGAATCTGGAAGATTCAATATTACCGATGGACGGACGTACACACCATATCATAGGTCTCTATGTACGCAGCATATTGAATGAGCAAGATATACCACTGAGTAAAGAACAGATTATCGTTTTATCAAAATTATATGACAGAGATGGACAGACTCAAAAAGAATTAGCAAAAGCTATTTATCGCAATAACACCACACTTACCAGAAGACTTAATAAGCTGGAAAACAAAGGTTTGGCGATAAGAATAAAGTATGAAATCGATCGAAGAACGAATAAAATTCACATTACTCAATTAAGTCAAAGAACAATTGAGAGAGTTATTCCCTTATTAAAATCTATGTCGCAAAAAATCGAGTCTTGGTTGAATAAAGAAGAACTTGAAAATTTGAAGAAGAGTTCGATGAAAATTTAAAGTCAATTACAACCATTAATAAAATAGCTGCAAGCCAAACTAAAATGATCAGAAAAATAATAATAGCCATTATCTCTGTAGCCATTATAGCAGCAGCGTTTATGGTATTTCTAAGTGTCAGCAAAAAGAAAAATATCCCGAGACGTTCCAAACCACAAAAGGTAACTCAGGTATTTACAGAATCTGTTCAAAACGCCTCGATACCAATTAACATACAAACAAGTGGCACGCTTAGAGCCAAAAAAAGATTAGAGCTGTATGCAGAGGTTAATGGTATTTTTGAATCGAGTGCCCACTCATTCAAACCAGGCGTATATTATGCGGCAGGTGAAACCTTAGTGGCTGTCGATAGAACTCAACAAGCGTTAAATCTGAAAGCACAAAGAAGCAGCCTCTACAGTCAGTTAGTACAGATGTTACCAGATCTGAGATTTGACTATCCTGAGTCTGTAGCCCAATGGGAAAATTACATTAACCAGTTTGATGTAGAAAATAATTTACAAGCCCTACCCAAGGCTATTAATAATCGTGAAAAGATGTTTGTTGCCAGTCGTAATGTTACTACTAGTTACTATAATATCAAAAATCTTGAGGGGCAATATAGTAAACACATCATTACAGCACCATACGACGGAATCCTTATTGAATCAATGATTGAGCCTGGAACAGCAATTAGAACAAGTCAGCAGCTTGGAACTTTCATAAGTCCCTATAGCTATGAGCTCGAAGTTGCTATCAATGCAAGTTATGACGATTTCCTCAGAGTCGGAAAATCTGTAGAGTTATTTAATATAGACAGAAGTAAATCTTGGACAGGCAAAGTACGCCGCATCAATTCCACTGTGGATCCAAACTCCCAAACAATCCCAGTATTCGTTGATGTCAGCGGAAAGAGTCTTAAAGAAGGAATGTACCTCGAAGCGGACTTAACGGCTAAAGAAGAACAAAATGTTTATGAAATAGATCGCAAGCTAATAATAGGCACTAATGAAGTATTCACAGTTACTGATACACTCCTCAAATTAAAAATTGTGGAGCCTGTGTACTATACAGACAAAACTGTGCTCGTAAGAGGCCTAACGGACGGAACATTACTCTTATCTAACAGTATCCCCGGCGCCCACGAAGGAATGATTGTTCAAAACATTTCTGAGTAACAACACTCAAGCATGAAAAAAATCATAGAGTATTTTATAAAATATCCGGTAGCAGTCAATGTACTGATGAGCGCCATTATTTTGGGAGGTTGGCAAGGACTCAGTAGGATGAACTCGTCTTTCTTTCCACTGATTCCACCTGATACAGTAACAATTACAGCGGTTTATCCCGGAGCCTCACCTCAAGAAATAGAAGAAGGTGTAGTGCTAAAAATAGAAGATAACCTGAGGGGTTTGATTGGAATAGAGCGTTTCACATCAGTTTCATCAGAGAATACCGCAACTGTATCTGTTGAGATTGAGGAAGATCAGGATATAAATGTTGTTTTAGCTGAGATAAAAAATGCCGTAGATCGCGTTCCTTCTTTTCCAGTGGATATGGAGCCTCTGGTAGTCGCTAAGCAAGAAAGACTTAACCTGACCGTATCTATGGGTCTCAGTGGAGAAAACATAGATTTAAAAACACTCAAACAAATATCGAGACGGATTGAGGATAATCTTAGAAACTTAGGAGCTTCACAAATTAGTGTCACTGGTTTTCCAGATGAAGAGATTGAAATAGCCCTAAGAGAAAAGGACTTAAGAGCCTATGACCTGACCTTTAACGAAGTAGCATTCGCTGTAAGTCGAGCAAATATATTAACGACAGGAGGATCGATTAAAACTAACACAGAAGAATACTTGATCAGGGCCAATAACCGAAGTTATTATGGTGATGAATTGGATTACATTGTTATCAAGTCAGATCAAAATGGTAGAACCATAAGATTGAAAGATATCGCTGATGTATCAGATAGGTGGTCAGAAAATCCAGATCGAATCTATGTAAATGAAAAAGAAGCTATAGAGATTGGCGTTTTCACTACAAACTCTGAGGATTTCCTCAGCATGGTAGATAAGGTTAAGGAATACATTTTAAGTTTTAATGAGGAAAATAACAGTGTTAAAATTGATATTCTTTCCGATCTATCGGTCTCATTGGTTGATCGGACCAGAATATTATTAGAAAATGGAGGGTATGGAATCCTTTTAGTCTTAATATTGCTATCCATTTTCTTAAAGCCAAGTTTAGCATTTTGGGTTGCTGTAGGAATTCCAATATCATTCTTCGGGATGTTCATTATTGTGCCCGACATGATCACTATCAATGTGATGTCTCTCTTTGGAATGTTGATAGTAATAGGAATACTTGTAGATGACGCCATAGTCATTGGGGAAAACATCTATTCTCACTATGAGCGTGGCAAAACACCAGTAAAAGCAGCTATAGATGGGACAATGGAGGTGCTACCCGCTATTGTCTCAGCCATACTGACAACGGTAGTTGCCTTTAGTACCTTTTTGTTTGTTAAAGGTGGTATTGGTGACTTCTATTACGAAGTAGCCATTGTGGTAATCGTGACATTACTTTTCTCATTGATTGAGGCCTTGATCATCTTGCCTGCTCACGTATCCGAATCGAGAGCCATGAAAGCAGGTAAGAAGCCTTTTATCCTAAACCGACATGCCGACAAGTTTATGACATGGCTGAGAGAGACTTTTTATATTCCTATGTTGCGATTTGGACTAAACAATCCAATATTTGGCATTTCCATACCCATAGGACTCATCATAATCACAATAGGCTGCATTGAGGGAGGAATAATTAGGACTACCTTCTTTCCTAATATCACAAGTGATCGGATTACTATAAATATGACCATGCCTAAAGGAACTAATGAGGCCATAACTGACAGTCTCATTACTCAGATCGAAAATGGAGCATGGAGGGCGAACGAAGATCTTACCACAGAACAAACTGGCAATAAGCAAATCATAGAATCATCTGTCAAAAGAATTGGCCCTGGTAGCTCCAGAGCCACGTTAACGCTAAACCTCCTAACTGGTGAAGGGAGAGACTTCTCTTCAGCCTACATAGCTCAACAAGTAGAAGAGAAAGTTGGAAAAATCTACGGTGTAGAAAGCCTTACCTATGGTTCTGGTGGCAACTTTGGTGGAATGCCCGTATCTGTAGCATTAACAGGCAGGGACATTGCGGAACTTAAGGGCGCTAAAGAAGAGTTGAAGCGTGGGTTGGTAAACTTAGGCACGCTCAAGGATATTAATGATAATGACCCCCAAGGTATCAAAGAGATTAAAATAGAGCTTAAAGAAAATGCATACCTCCTTGGATTAACCCTTAATGATGTGATGTCTCAAGTCAGAAGTGCATTTTTTGGGCAGTCAGTGCAAAGGTTTCAAAGAGGACGAGACGAGATAAGAGTTTGGGTGCGTTATAATCGTGAAGAACGTGAATCGGTCAAAAATCTGGATGATATGTGGATCGTTACAAATAATAGAGCAAGAGTTCCGCTATCAGAAATAGCTAACTATCAGATCGAAAGAGGCGAGGTAGACATCAACCATCTCGACGGAATACGCCAAATCACGGTGAGCGCTGACTTAAGAGAACAGGATCAAAGCGCCACGGATATATTGACAAATATTAGGTCCGAAATCATGCCAAGAATTCTGGCAAAATATCCCAGCGTAGAACCACTGTACGAAGGACAAAATAGAGAAGCTAATAAAGCGCTCGATAGTATGTTTTCTGTACTCCCTGCTGTTTTCATTGTTATGTATATGATTATAGCTTTTGTATTTAGGTCATATTCTCAGCCAATGCTCTTATTTGCTTTAATTCCTTTTAGCTTAGTTGGGGTAGCCTGGGGACATTGGATCCACAATTCTCCGATAAGTGTCTTGTCAACTTTAGGCATAATTGCCTTGATCGGAATACTTGTTAACGATGGTTTAGTACTGGTTGGCAAGTTTAATACCCATCTTAAGGACGGTCTAAACTTTCACAAGGCCCTTGTTGAAGCTGGCAGATCTAGATTTAGGGCAATATTCCTAACATCAATTACTACGGCTGCTGGACTTGCACCAATTATATTTGAACCGAGTCGAACCGCCCAGTTCTTAGTACCGATGGCTATATCCATAGCCTATGGGATTGTAATGGCTACATTCTTAACACTATTTGTTTTACCCCTATTCATCTATTTCAACAATACCAGAAAATTAATATGGTACTGGCTTAAATCTGGGGAATGGGTAGATCGGGCATCATTAGAGCGAGCTGTGATGGAAGTCGTTAATGAGAGAGAAGCCACTATTAATTTACGCACCCCTTAAGCAGCTACTGATGAATAAAGCGGTATCAACTATTGTAGCATTTGGAGCTACCATTTTGTCTCTCATAAGTCAAGGAGTCTTGTCTCCACAAGAAGTAATTGTTCAAACTCTTGCTAACAATTATAATATCAAGCTTGCGAATAATGATTTGCTTATAGCCGAGAACAATACAGATAAGGCACTATTGGGATTTAATCCAACCGTCAGTGTACAAGCTGGTATCAATTCAAATATTAATAACAACACTACAAACTTCAGTTCTGGAGAATCAATCGTAACTGGTTATGGATTTGCCTATAGTGCCAATACTAATGTGTCAGCAAACTATAACCTCATCGATCCAAGTAGAGAATTAAATCTCAATCAGCTACAGGAACAAGTAGCTCTTTCAGATCTTCAGAAACAGCTCACTATTCAGAACAAAGTAGCCCAAGTACTTACGGCATATTATAATGCGAGCAGAGCAGCTGGCAACATTGAGATCTTGAGAGACATCTTATCCCTTTCGCAAGAACGCTTGGAACGACTTAATATCCAAAACCAATATGGTCAAGCAAGTCGACTCGACTTACTAAATGCTCAAGTTGACATTGACCGGGACAGCATAAACATCGCTAATGCTGAATTGAATTATCAAAATTCGATAAGAACACTTAATAACCTCATTGGCATCCATGTCTCAAGTACATACAAGGTGGAGGCAGAAATTAACTACGACATCACTCGCAGCTTAACTGATATGATAAAGTCTTGTCACGAGAAAAACATACAAGTGAGACTCATTGATCAATCACAAGCTATTACTGAGATGAACTATGACATCATAGATGCCTCGCAAAAGCCTATTCTCGGAGCAAATGCAAACTATAATTTCAACTATAACCGCAGTGCGCCAGGTTCTTTCTTCTCTTCTTCTCGATCTGATGGACTGGGCTTAGGCTTAACATTAAATTACAACATCTATGATGGCGGTATCAGAAAAAACCAAAGGCAGAACACCAAGCTTACCATCGAAGGCCAAGGGATACAGAAAGAGCAATTGATCAATGATTTGACAACTCAACTAAGCAATACTTGGCATCAGTTTCAAAATGCCCTATTCATCATAAAGGCAGAAGAATCTAATGTTCAAACAGCAGTTGTAAACTTTGACAGAACTAACGAAGAGTATAAAACTGGAAGAGTCAGCAGTATAGAATATCGTCAAGCTCAAATAAATCTACTGAACTCAGAAAATAGTTTGCTTAACGCTCGATATGATGCCAAACTCTTAGAGATACAGATGCTATTACTAATTGGAGAGATTTTGGAAATGTGATACATTAGGAGACGCAGCTAATGATTTCAACATGGAGAATACCGAAGGCAGTCATTAGAATTATAGTGATGAAGAATTTCTTACATTGTTGAATAATGAAAAGCTAAATCCCCAACTCTTCAATCATGAAACACACATACAAGTGAGTTGGACATTGATAAAGGATAATGCCTTACCGGTAGCAATGGACAGAATCTGTTCGACAATGCTCGCTTATGCGTCTCATTTCGGAGCTGGAGAAAAATTTCACAAAACTTTGACAGTGGCCGGAGCTTATACAGGCTTCCATTTTAAAAGGAAATCAAAGTCATCTAAACTCAAATCTTTTTTCCTTGAATATACTCAATTGAAATATGAGTTCAAAGAGTTGATATCCAGTCATTACAGCTCTGAGGCACTCAAAGGTATACAAGCTCAAAAAAGATATATCGATCCTGACTTATCTCCTTTTTATCATTTGACTTAATCCAATGCCACACCGGTTTCAAAATGATGTACTCGAGGTTATTGTAGATCTCCCAAATGAGAATTACCAATCCTCAAGGTTCGATTGGTCAGGTAAAATTAGCTCTGTAAAATTCCGGGGCATTCCATGCACCACAATTGAAACCACACAGAACATAGATATCAATACTCAAGGACGCGGCTTATATAATGACTTCGATCTCCAAGGGCTAAACGATTTTATGCAGACAGAAGAAGGAAACTATTTTAATAAGATTGTAATAGGTGAATTAACAAAAATTGATGCTCCCTATGACTTCTTCTACCCCTACTCTATTAATCCCTCACATTTTGAGCATAAATATCTACCAGATAGAATTAGAATAACAGTATACCAAACAGCTCTAATCCAGTATACAAACTCATCAAGCATATATATCTTAGGCAGCATGAACTCATCATAGAATATGAGTTGATGAAAAACGGGTCTCAACCTTTACAGTCGGATGAATATACACATAATTACTTGAGTATAAATGAAGATCCCATAGGATAGAATTATGTTCTGAAATTACCTTTCGATATTGTCCCGTTCCTATTTAATGAGACTGTTAATTCAGAGCAAATTGTTCAATTCGATCGACAGCAAGTCCTTTTTAGATCAATCCCTCAATAGGCCTTTTATTTTAGTAATCTTGGTGGAAATGAAACCATGAAAGCAGAATGGACACTGATACTCACTCCAAGTAATATCACGGTTACTGAAACGACAAGTTTTAAAACCAAACTCATTAATCTATGGAATACAGGTCATGTGGTCAGCCCAGAAATATTTCATCACATAGATGTAAATGCTGGTCAAAGATGTCAATGGACTCGAGTATATTTATTTATTCAACAATAGAACTAAGTATAAATTTCATGATTGACTCTAAGATCACTCAACAACCAAAAACCTACACTACCCTACCCCAAAAATGCGAAGAGATAGGTTTCACAATGCCGTCAGACATTTATATAAGTACATTGCTTAAGTCCCTCGTTGCTTCGAAGCCTAATGGCCGATTCTTAGAGCTAGGCACAGGGTTTGGACTTTCGTTGGTCTCGATGATTGAGGGTATGGTTGGTCATTCACAAATAATCTCCGTCGACAACGACCATGATTTAATCTCAATCGTTTCAAAAGTAATTGGGAAAAGACAAAATGTACATTAGGTTTGTGAGGGTGGAAGTAAATGGATAAAGAACTACACTGACGAATAATTTGATTTAATATTTGCGGATACTGGCCAGGTAAATAAAGTGAAATCGACGAGACTTTAAGTCTTCTACGAATTGGAGGGATATATGTAATCGATGATATGACCGCACAAGCCAATTGGCCTGATGGCCATCAAGAAAATATTGATTTTCTGATCGCCTATCTCGAAAAATAGGCAAGCTTCATCATGACCAAGATGACGTTGTCCACCGGAGTTGTCATCAAGACCACAATAGAATAAATATCTAAAATAACATTCTTTTGATCTTTTTCTGGATTTAGTTGTTTTGCTCTTTACAGTGAAATAAAGCACAATCACAATACCAGAAAGTGAAGAAAGAGTTTTTCAAATGGAGAAATAAAAGTAGTGTTGTAACCTGAACCATATCCTTATGCAGGAATATGTGTAAAAACACTCCAAACGTTTAAAAGTCAAAAGAATAGCCCTGGAATCAGCTAAATAATGCTACCACCGAAGAACTCATGAATCAAGTCTCTCATCGTCCATCAGGTGCGTTAAGCTATTATACCAACGATTAAGATTCTCGGTATTGAGCCATTATCATTTCCTTGGCGGACTCAAGATCCATTTCTCTTTTGTGCTTATGATAAGGATAAGCATCCAGCTGGTAATGATCAGATTGGTGTAGAATTTGAACAACTTCGAGGACGAAATGTAGGTCAAGACTTTGTGATCAAAGATGGTTATAGTATGTATTACGGTAGGACGGTACCGGGATTCCCTTATCTTCCCCATAAAGGATTTGAAACTATTACCATCAATATAGAAGGCATCGTAGATAAAACAGACTCCATGGGGGCTGCTGGTACGTTTATGAGTGAAGATGTTCAGTGGATGACAGCAGGTAGCGGTGTACAACATTCGGAGATGTTCGCGTTAGTGAATGAGAGTAATTGAAACACACTTGAAATCTTTCAAATTTGGCACAATCTGCCAAAATCAGCTAAAATGGTCAAACCTCATTTTAAAATGCCCTGGCGGGAAGACATTCTGGTAATATACCATTTGGATAAAAACGATAATAAGACCACTATAGAAATCATAGCTGGAGGAATCGGAGATACCAGATCGCGGCCTCAACAACTCATGACTCATGGGCAGGAAATCCTAATAACCCAGTTGGAGTATTTACCATTCACTTAGAACCTAATGCCGAATGGATCTTACCCAAGACTGTCGTTGAAGCTAATAGGTCTATATATTATTATAAAGGTCAAGAAATTACTAAGGACGGAACCACTATTTCATCAGATCAAAGAGTGAGGCTACGACCTGATGTTGATACTCACTTAAAAAATGCCAGAGAAGAAAGCTTCTTACTAATTTAGGAGGCAAGCGTATCAACGAGTCCGTTGTTCAATACGGCCCATTCGTAGTGAATACTCAAGCTGAAATAGAACAAACTTTCAGAGATTATCTAAAATCGCAATTTGGTGGTTGGCCTTGGACAGAAACAGAAGTTGTTCATCCCAGAGAGAAAGGAAGATTTGCTGTTCATAGCAACGGAGTAGAAGAGACCAAATAATATTTCAAGAAATTTTCTAAAAAAACAGTGAAGTTATAATCCTTTAGACCATTTTGATTGTTAAATCCTCACATAAAATATTTAGGCATGTCAAATTTGGCGATAATATCGGAAAAGTTGTTCTCAATGCGTGCTCGGCTTAATAAGCACCCCTTGTATGATGAATTAGTCGATATATCACATATTAGATTATTCATGATAAAACACGTCTATGCTGTCTGGGATTTCATGTCTCTGCTCAAGGCACTCCAAAACCATCTCAGTTGTACGTCTTTACCCTGGAAGCCTAATAAAAATGCAAAGTCAGCCAGATTCATTAATGAGATTGTTTGGGGTGAGGAAACCGACGTTAATGAAATGGGTATACCCATGAGTCATTTTGAAATGTACTTAGATGCCATGCGTGAAATTGGAATTAATACATGGCAGATAAATCAATTCTTAGATAAAGTCGGATCGGTAAATGAAATTGATCAGGCTATCTCAACATCGCGTTTATCACACGCAACTAAGGCATTTTTAAAGTTTACATTTGAAATCATACAAACTAACCAACCCCATAAAATAGCTGCGGCTTTCACATTTGGACGTGAGGAGATTATCCCGGACATGTTTTTGCAAATTATTGAAAATGGTAATGTGGTCTACCCTAAGCTATCATATTATCTAAATCGTCACATAGAGGTAGATGGTGATGAGCATGGTCCATTATCTTTGAAGATGATACAAGAGTTATGTGGAATCGATCATAGCAAGTGGAATGATGTAATAGCCATAGCAACGGAAGCACTCGAAAAAAGAATAGAACTATGGGACGAAATCGCGGAGGATATCAAAAGATCGAAACGAACCTATCAAAAAGGTATATCTCAAGAGTTACGTAATCAAATTTCTATAGTTTAAACAAGCATTGTTTTAGATAAATCATCTTTTCATAAGAAAAGTATCGACTTTTCTTGATATAAGACATTTAATCACTCCTGTTTCAATATTCTCGTACTATAATATCTATAGCCACAATAGCTATGAATAAGATGTCTTTAAAATTGGCCATGGTAACGTCAACAGCGAATACGGCAGGTACATCGGCTCTGTCCTCAGAAAGCATATATCACATAATGTTACTATTGGCAACGGCTATCACAATCAAGTCCTAAATTCAGGATTGGCCGATGCATTACCGAGTCAGTCCAATAGTCTAATATTGAACCTTGATGCATATACGAGTAAAACAGCTATAACTCGATGCTTTGCAGGCTTAGGACTGGGCAGGTATCTGTATCCTAATCCGAATCTCTTTTAGTCCTTCCCAGCATAAGATCAAAGTATCACCTAATACTCATTCAGCCTTTCAATCAGAGCAGGTTTTTACTACCAAATATTAAGGGTTTTCGATAGCTCCCCATTTCGCAGCAGACACTGATGGATATTCATCATTTATTGGAACCTACATTCTCAACTTTTACTTAGGATGATTCCAAGACTTTCGACCTCTTAGTTAGTATCTCGTATTTAGGCCTGAAGTATTGGCTGCCATTCATCACCCAAATAAAAATTTTATAAATTAAACCCTCAAACTGAAATCTGCCAAGGCAATGTTCACTACTTGCTCAGAAGTATCTAACTTCAAAAGAAAGGTCTATCAGGCTGATTTGGAGATTACAGATAACCATATTGATGATCTTGACCGACTTGCTAATGCCAGTAGTAGTGTGACTATTGGTCAATAACATATAAAACCCCTCGATATCTTAACCAATGATAAAGAAACACTAAATAAGAACATAGATCTGATGTCCTGGTATTTGATTTGTTGATCCTTCCTCCGTTCAAATATATTGTTGTTACACCTCTACAAAGAACATTAGATATTAGCCTCCCTATTGCAGCTATTATATGGCTAAGACCAAAATATTTATAGCAACCTATGAAGACTCCAATGGTGGCATCATACTGCAAATATTTACCAATTTCTATACTAATTGATAGGACTTAGGAATAAAATCAAAAAATCTTTAGTCTATTAGAGGCATAATACATTGTATAACTAAACAACATCTTATAGATTGAGTAATCAACAATATCCTTCTGGGTTTTAATTAACAATCATATGAATCTTCCGATATATCATATTGACGCCTTTACAGATTACATATTCTCGGGAAACCCAGCATGTGTCGTAGTATTGGAAGAATGGTTACCGGTGCAAACCATGTTAAGCATAGCACAAGAAAATGCAGTCGCAGAGACTGCATTTCTGATTAAAGAGAAGGACCAATATCTACTCAAATGGTTCACCCCTGAGATCGAAATGGATCTATGTGGACATGCCACATTGGCAACCGCCCATTGCATTAAGCGACACCTAAACCATAGTGACGATCAGATCATATTCTACACCAAAAGTGGTGCACTCGTAGTAAACTGTGATAAAAACCTGTATCACATGGACTTCCCTTCAAGAGAAGCTAAACCGAGTACATTACCGAAGATCATAAGCCAAGCTATTAATATCCAACCTCTCGAGGTTCTGAAATCAAGAGACTTCTTATTAGTCTATGACAATGAAGAAACAATAAGAAAAATCGAAATCAATCGCTCAATTTTTGATCAAATCAATCTGGATCCGGGAGGTGTTATTGTGACAGCGCCTGGTATCGATTGTGACTTTGTTTCACGATTTTTCACGCCACAAGCATCAATTCTTGAGGATCCCGTTACAGGATCAGCGCACTGTACTTTGAGCCCTTATTGGTCAGACAGATTCAATAAGACAAATCTAATAGCCCATCAATTATCATCTCGTGGAGGACATATATATTGTGAACAGAAGGAAGATCGAGTGATCATCAGTGGTAACGCAATCACCTTTTCGCATGGCACTCTGAAGGTTGATTAACATTGAGTCCAAAGGAGTATATAATTTCGCTAACAGGTATCAGAGATTAAAAGAATTGGGAATCAATATTTGAACTTAGTGTTTTTATAGCAACATGGGTCAAGCAATAATTTCTAAATTAGATTTTTCTAAATCTGGCTATTTTTTTACTGGCCTTTTTCGCTTCTGACAATGCCGTATCTGAACTAAATCCAATTTTGAGATTTGGATCAGCTCCAGATTTCAAGAGCAGTTGAGCAATATAAATCCTATCGTAAACAATGCTCTCAACCAAGGCAGTCGTCATAAACTCTGGATGTTGATAGTTCAAGTTTACACCTTGATTTATATGGTACTTCACCAATTCCAAATCTCCATCTCGGATGGCGTAAATCATATCTTTCCAATCACCTGCTAACATTAGAGTACGTCTACATGATTCACAATCGCTCCATGAGTACATGATGGATGGTTTTAATCCCATCTACATAGTTTCCTATTCTGATGTTCTCATTAGGACTATGTTGATTGTTGTCTCTATTGACTGTGGGAACCGTTACAGCTGGTAGGCCTAATTCATTAACAAATGGAGAAATGGGTATACTTCCTCCTGAAGTCCTATTCTTTATCGGTTCTTCTCCAAAGGCTCGGACCAAGGCTCTATCTAACCATAGCCCCACCTCTGAATCAAAGTCGGTTCTGAAGGCTAAATAAGATGTGCTGCTATTAAACTGGCATATCTTATCATGTTCTATACGTTCTCGAGAGCTTGGTTTGCGGTCTATGACATGATAACCTTGTTCTGATATATGATCACGAACAAGCTTGATCAATCGGTCTGGATCACTCTCCAATACTAATCGGATATCAATCTCAGCAATCGCAACAGCAGGGACTATGGTACGAGCTTCGCTGCCGACCCAACCAGAATTAAATCCTCTCACATTCAGAGAGGGATATTGAAGAGACTCCTGATAAGTCGATGCTACTCCTGTACCTCGAGCAACACTCAATTGTTTGTAATTGATATAAGACTCATCATCTGGGACAGCATCCAGCACTTGCTTAACCTCATCACTTATGGTTATACCATCACAGAATCCAGGTATCGTCACTCGCTCTCGCTCATCCTTCATACTGGCAATCAGCTGGGATAGCCTAACCGCTGGATTCGGTGCCCAGTTACCATAGTGTCCACTATGCTGAGGAAAAATCGGCCCAAAAACCTTTAAGGTAATCTCTGATATACCCCGAGCGCCGAATGTCAATGTGGGTTTGTTAGCGATATGACGAGGACCATCAAATATGATCAACATATCTGCAGCCAATTGGGACTTATAATTCAGGACTGCCTGAGGTAGATTAGGCGAACCCATTTCTTCCTCAAAGTCCATGATTACCTTCATATGAAAATTGGGCTCCTCCTCCTGATCATTGATGATATCCATGGCTGTTAAAAACATATTGACGGCTCCTTTAGAGTCAGACGTACTGCGAGCGAATATC
>CACLQQ010000025.1 GCA_902609095.1 uncultured Bacteroidota bacterium
TTTTAAGTTTGAAGATGTCAGAGGTCTATAATATAGTCTGGTTAAAACGTGATCTACGATTAATCGATCATGCCCCACTGAATCGGTGTGCCGAGAATGGTTTGCCTACTATATTGTGGTATAATTTCGAGCCTAGACTAATGAATGATGAGCATTACTCAGACCGTCATTTTCAGTTTATATATGAGTCATTGGCAGATATTAATGCAAACTTGGGAAAGCATGATACTCAGCTATTAGTCACCTACGGTGAAATAGTGGATTCATTATATTGTTTGTCTGGCCAAGTTCAGATTAATCAATTGCTCTCCCATGAGGAAACAGGTCTCTCCATAACCTATGGTCGAGACCAAGAGGTTGCGCTGTGGTGTAAGCTAATGGATATTGATTGGGTGGAATTTCAATCTAATGGAATTCAGAGAGGCAGATCAAATCGTAAATCATGGGTTCAGGATTGGTATGCGACAATGGCATCCCCACAGTTCAATTATCAATTATCTGATATTAACTGGATTGCGCAGGATGAGATTAGTGCCCTTAAAATCTGCTTTGAGCACTATTGGAGAGTCGGAACTAATAAGTCTCATCAGAAAGGTGGAGAATCGGAAGCTCATATGGTGATGATCGATTTTTTTGATAATAGATCTAAGGGATATCAAAGAAACATTTCTAAACCCCAGAATAGTCGAGAACATTGTAGTAGACTTTCGCCACATATAGCATGGGGAAATTTGTCCATTAGACAGGTATATCAAGAATCGCAAAAAGCCATGGAAGATGGTAGGAGTATTGGAGATATCAAGGCCATGGCCTCAAGGTTGAGGTGGCATTGTCATTTCATTCAAAAGTTTGAAATGGAATGTGATATGGAATTTAGATCTGTGAATAGGGCCTTTGCAAATCTTGAGAAAGAGGTCAACGAAGACTACCAGGAAGCTTGGCGTACAGGTATAACTGGCTATCCTTTAGTCGATGCCTGCATGAGATGTTTGAATCATACTGGCTATCTGAATTTCAGAATGCGTGCTATGTTGGTTTCGTTTTTCACACATCACCTATGGCAGCCTTGGCAAGACGCTGCACCTCATTTGGCTCAACAATTTTTAGATTTCGAGCCAGGTATTCATTTCGCTCAGATTCAAATGCAGGCTGCTGAAACTGGAATTAATACAATGAGGGTATATAATCCTGTCAAGCAGTCATTTGACCATGACCCCGAGGGAACATTCATTAAAAAATGGGTTCCAGAACTGAGTGCATTACCTCAACCATATATCCATGAACCTTGGAAGATGACCCGTATTGAAGAAAAAGGATATCACTTCAAATATGGGGGTGATTACCCAAGGCGAATAGTTGATATCGTTCGTACTGGAAGGTATGCACGACAAACATTAAGCGAGTTTAGAAAGCGACCTGATACAATAAAGGAAGCCGAAAGAATTATCAGAAAACATACTAATGATGGGAACATACTCACTCGCAAAATGTCTTAATGAATTTGACCGATAGAGATATAGATCGTGTCATAGAGATGGCCTGGGAGGATCGTACAACTTTTGAATGCATTCGATTTCAATTTGGCTTATCAGAACAAGATGTAATAGAGCTAATGAGAAGAGAGATGAAACCTTCTTCATTTAGAAAGTGGCGTTCCAGAGTTCAAGATCGTTCTACTAAACACGCCAAGAAAAAAGGTTTTGGGCTAGGAAGATTCAAGAGCAGCAGACAGAAGGGTATAAGTAATAATAAAATTTCGAAGCGGTGAAAAAAACCATATTGATAGTTGGGGGGAGTCATGGAATCGGTAACGCCATAGCATTAGAGCAGCTATCCGCCCATCATGTTTTAAGTTTCAGTAGAACCTCAGCAGGAATAACAGACCCTAATTTCACAGAGCATCTGATGGACATCAGAAATGCAGATCTTCCAACTTTAGAAAATTTAGATTCCATAATATATTGTCCTGGTTCCATTCAGCTCAAACCAATAAGTAGTTTAAAGGAGGAGGCATTACGAGAAGACTTTGAAATCAATGTAATTGGAGCTTATCGGATAATCAAAAATTATTATCGAATACTTAAAAGAAGCAAGGCAAATCCATCGATTGTCATGTTCAGCACCGTGGCAGTGGCTCAAGGTATGCCTTTTCATACATCAGTAGCTGCGGCTAAGGGTGCTGTAGAAGGTATGGCGAGATCCTTAGCGGCGGAGTTAGCTCCAATGATAAGGGTTAACGCTATAGCACCGACTATTACCGATACGCCATTAGCTTCAGGATTACTTAGGAATGATGCTATGAGGGATAAAATGAAAGAGCGTCATCCGCTAAAAAGAATACTGGATGTAGATGAGGTTGCTTCTATGGCATCCTATTTAATAAGTGATCAAGCCAGATCTATAACTGGACAGGTAATAGGTATAGATGCTGGAATGTCTATCATTAGAAACTAAAAATAAATTCATGTTTGGATTATTCAAGAAGAAATCAGAAGCAGATAAGTTGAAAGAATCTTATGAGAAACTGATGAAAGAGGCATTCAATCTGTCGAAAATTGATAGGACGGCCAGTGATGCTAAGTATGCAGAGGCTGACAAAATAATGAAGCAAATTGAAGCTATAACTCCAGCATAAGATGAGCTATACATCTTTTAGTGTAGAGAATCTCCAATCGATGGATCGTATTCCTCGATTGAATTTGATTAATTCTATTTCTGGTTATAAGCCTGCCAACCTAATCGGGACTAAAAGTGAATCTGGCAATACCAATTTGGCTATTTTTAGCTCAGTTGTGCATATTGGATCTAATCCAGCTATGCTGGCATTTATTATGAGGCCAACAACTGTTCAACGCCATAGTTATGACAATATCATAAGTCAAAAGTATTACACGATTAATCATGTTCCAGCAGATCTTACTGCAGAAGCCCACTATGCTTCTGCCAAGTTTAAGAGAGAGCAATCAGAATTTGAATATTGTGGTTTTGAAGAGCAATATCATGATGGTTTTATTGCGCCTTTTGTAAAGAATAGCCCAGTACAAATTGGTCTTGAATTCGTTGAAGAATTACCGATAAAAGTGAATGGAACCATAATGATGATAGGAGCTGTCAAACAACTTCATGTGCGGTCTAATATTCTCGAAAAGGATCATGCATTAAATCTTGATCAGGCTGATATCGCTACTATTTCTGGCCTCAATACTTATTATCGGGCTACTAAATTGGCTAAATATCCATATGCCCGAGTTGGTCAATTTCCAAAAGCCGAATAGGTCTTGTGAAAAAAGGTCAATTACCAACTAAAGTATGTGTGGTCTGCAAAAGGCCATTCGAGTGGCGCAAAAAGTGGTCTAAAGTATGGCAAGATGTCAAGTATTGCAGTAAGCGCTGTCGTGGTAATAAAAATATAGTGTAGATTATTTATGATGCATCTGAAGCTCGTCCTTGGTGATCAACTCAATATCAATCATAGTTGGTTTAATCAAGTTGATGAAAAGGTTCTATTCGTTCTTATGGAAGTTCGTCCTGAGAGTGAATATGTCACTCATCATATCCAGAAAATTATAGGGATTTATTCAGCAATGCGATCCTTTGCTGATGAACTGAGAGCTGAAGGACACCATGTGCGATATTTCAAGATTACTGATCAGGATAATAAACACTCGTTCATAGATAATCTACAAGCATTACGAAATAAATACGATTCATCGGTTTGTAGTTTCCAAGAGCCAGATGAATATAGATTAGATCAGTCACTTTCTGAGGGGCTGACTAATGTGTTTGATCATGTAGAAAAAGTTTCTTCGGAGCACTTTTATACTTCTCGTAATGAACTGTGGCAGATGTTCGAAGGAAAGAAGAGCTTATTGATGGAGTCCTTTTATCGTGCCATGCGAAAGAAGCATGGCGTTCTCATGGATGGTGGTCAACCAGTAACAGGTAAATGGAACTATGATCATAGCAATCGAAAGAAGCTTCCTAAAAGTGTCGTGCCTCCAAAACCAAAGTCTTTCAATAAGGACTTGTCATCTCTGTATAATGAAATAATAGATGCTGAGCTGAATTATATAGGTTCGGTTGATGTTGATCGATTTATTTGGCCAACTACGAGAGCGGAGGCTTTAGAACTTTTAGACTTCTTCATTCTTCATTTGCTTGATTCTTTTGGTGATTATCAGGATGCTATGTCTACAGAATATTGGAGTCTCTATCATTGTAGATTATCCTTTGTTTTGAACATCAAACTATTGAGTCCCAAAGAAGTTGTAGATGCAGTTGAATCTCGCTGGTCGACTAATCTAGATAGTATTAATATTAGTCAGGTGGAGGGCTTTATTAGACAGATATTGGGCTGGCGTGAATACATGAGAGGAATCTATTGGAAGGAGATGCCGAGTTATGCTTCTCTTAATTACTTCGGACACAGGTCCTCTGTACCTCAGTATTTTTGGACTGGAGATACTAAGATGAATTGTGTAAAGCATGCCATAGGTCAATCCTTGGAATACAGTTATGCACATCACATACAACGTTTAATGGTCACCGGTAATTTCGCTCTTTTAGTAGGTGTTGATCCTGATGAAATAGACCAATGGTATTTAGGAATATATATTGACGCTTTTGAGTGGGTTGAGATTACGAATACTCGGGGGATGAGCCAATATGCCGATGGGGGAATTGTTGGGACTAAGCCATATATTTCCTCTGGCTCCTACATCAACAAAATGAGTAATTACTGTAAGGGTTGTCATTATAGTGTGAAAAAAAAGATTGGGGAGGGATCATGTCCTTTTAATTCGCTCTATTGGAATTTTTTAGATCGTCATAGAGATCAGCTCCAAACTAACCCTCGTATGTCAATGATGTATCGAGTTTGGGATAAAATGAATAATCAAGAAGATATACTTGGTCAGGCGAAAGTTTATCTCGATAAAATTGAGCGTTTATAATCTTACATAGCGATTAGAGTTTAGCATAATAGTATCAGATGCTTGAATAATAACCTGGGTTGTAAATGGAGCACCATCACATGTCATATTTATAGTTCCATTTTCGCAGTCACTAATACTATAGGTGCAAATCATGTCATTGTAATCTGCTCCAGCAAATTCTATTGTTCCATTCAAGCCTCCCTCCCAGGTTACAACTCCTTGATTTAAGTCATGCTGGAACTTCCCATTTAACAATAAATATGAGTCACATGGATGATTTGTTTTTGATTGAGGTTCTTTTTTATTTTGACAGCTTATTATGCCGATTGCACATATAAGTATGATATATCTCATAGTTGCGAAATTAATGGGTTTAGATTATTCTTTACTACTGATTATCAGGAGTTTTATAGATTTCTTCTTTCCATCGAGGGGTACAAATACATAAAAAGACCAACTCATCTTCAGAGTCATTTGAGATATGTTGATTCATATTCTCAGGGATATGTATGAGATCACCTTTCTTAACAGGTATTCTATCCTCTCCTATATAAGCTATTCCTTTGCCGCTTAGGATGTAGTAGATTTCAATTGTATCATTTAAGAAATGTAATTCTGTTGTAGAGTTGAGTTCTACTCGAGCTTGACTAATTGAAATATCGGGATGAGCACTGTTATTAAAGATCTCTATGATGTGGCACCCCTCATCTATGTAGAACTCCTTTGAGAGGTCAGTTTTAAAATGATATTTTGATTTTTTCATTTTAGTCTTACTTTGTCAACAGTTCATCAATTTCTCCTCTTAATTCCATACCTGCATTTTGACCAATTGCTCTTATGGTGTTGTTTTTGGATTTGTAAGTTATTTCCACTTGAGCTAACAAACTTTCATTTACCTTTCTTCTGATTGTACCAGATATTGGAGATATTAATTCTGCACCTTCAGCTTGGGTAGCTTCTATGATGAGTGGGCTTTTTCGATGTTTATATTCTACTGTAACTTTGTTATCTCTGATGTGTGATATCCGTTTGGCTCCAGTATACGTGCTAAATACTTCAATCTCTCCATCAATATATATAGCTCCTAAGAATCCAATGAAATGTTGTTTCATCCACTGTATATGCGTAATGGTGCCAAATACACTTAAGTCTGTCTGGTTATCAAAGCTGTTGCACTGTCTCCATATCCACGATTTTGGGAATGATGACCCCCAGTCCTTCTCTACATATCCTTTGGCTTTATTAATCGCATAGTCTTGTTGATTGAGGCATAGTGATCCTGACCAAGAGTGATCCATACTTCCTAAGCCATGATTGCATTGCATCGTTGGGATATATGAGTACAATCCCATAATCTCAGGACGATACCACTTATTGGGCAAACCATTCCAAACTTCAGTATTTAATTCACACTGAATTTCAGGTAAATCTAAAATCAACTCTTCTTTAGAAAACCTATTTCCTTTGATTTGTACATGGTGGATCTTGTTATTGCATTTGAAATCATTGATGTCAAATCTGTGATAACTACTCATGCACTTGATGCCATCTATGAGCTGAATGAAGCAATGTGGATCATCGTCGTTTAGAGAGATTCCTGGAATTGCGTCAAAAGCTATATTATGTTCTCTATCAACAAACTTGTAATACCAACCTTCAAAATAATTTTTCTTAGTACCCCATCCTTGAAAGAGCAGAGGGTTTTTGATCCGAGCGCTTCTACTTGGTTTGGCAGAAGTCATGATTGGGTAAGTTTTAGTGGTAGTCATACATGTCTATTCATAACAATTGCACCTTAAGGTCATATTATTATAACTGTTAATTTAAGTGTAATTTTATAGACAATAATAGTGTACACGGCACACATCTTATGACATTACTGGTATTATTCTTTCTACTTTCTATCGCATTTAGTTTTCTATGTTCTATTTGGGAGGCAGTTCTCCTAAGCATAACTCCTTCTTATATTTCTGGTAAGGCTCAAGAAGGATCGGCCATCGGTGAAACATTGAAGGGTTTCAAAGAAGACATTGATAAACCACTGTCTGCTATACTTACTCTCAATACAATTGCTCATACTGTAGGAGCCATAGGTGTAGGTGTACAAGCTGGGGGGGTTTTTAAAGATAATGGAGGATTAGAAGTTTTTGGATTCGAGATATCTATGGAATCAATAACAGCCAGCTTAATGACCATGGCTATATTGATACTTTCAGAGATTATTCCTAAAACCTTGGGTGCTAATTTTTGGCGTCAGTTGACGCCATTCACGGTAAGTAGTTTGAAGATCTTATTATTCATTTTAAAACCTTTTGTTTGGATCAGTCAGTTAATAACTAAGAATTTAAAGACAGATAAGGAAAAGAGTGTTTTCAGTAGGGCAGACTTTAGAGCACTTACTCAAGTAGGTGAAGACAGTGGAGTACTTAAAGCCGCAGAAAGTAGCACGATCAGAAACTTACTAAAGCTGGACACATTGAAAGTGAAGGACATCATGACTCCTCGTACGGTTATGCTGTCTTCCGATGTGAATATGACTTTGAGAGAATTTTATGACAATAATCAACCCTTTAGATATTCACGGATACCAGTCTTTGATCAAGAGCGAGAACATATCGAAGGTTTGCTTCTCAAAGATGATGTCCTGGAAGGATTACTAGATGGAAACGATGATGATCCTATTAGCTCGTTGATTCGTAAGCCGAGCTTTATCAAACAAGAAGAGAAATTATCTGCTTTTCAGAATCACATGATGTGCGACAAAACACACCTCTGCATAGTGGTAGATGATTATGGTGCTGTATTGGGCTTGGTGACTATGGAGGATTTGTTTGAGACGATATTAGGTTTAGAGATTATGGACGAAACAGATGATATCGCGGATCTGCAAAAATTTGCTCGTGAGATGTGGGAAAAGCGATCTAAGGATATAGGTCTAAACCCTTAAGATCTCAGGGCACTAAACTTCTGATTGAACTGCTATTCACTTTTGGTTGTTATCCTTTTAAATAACATAAATAATGGCAGACCTCAAGCTCAATAACTTAACACAAGAAGAAGAAAGAGTAATATTACATAAGGGTACAGAGTTGCCATTCATAGGGGAGTTCAATAATCATAAACTTTCTGGAACATATACTTGCAGACAGTGTAACGCAGAACTGTATAAATCTGCTGATAAGTTCTCATCTGGGTGTGGATGGCCAAGTTTTGATGATGAGATTGAGGGGGCGGTAACTCGAGTTCCTGATGCAGATGGGAGGCGTACAGAGATTGTGTGTACTCGATGTCAAGGACACTTAGGCCATGTTTTCATAGGAGAACGTTTCACAGATAAGAATACACGTCACTGTGTCAATAGTATCTCTCTTAAGTTCATACCAAAAGGCTAAAGCGTTTTGCTTGGATATCACATTTAGTGATTCAGAGAATTATATCACTTTGACTGGATTTTGGATGTCGTGATTGAGATTAAAGTAATCTTTTACGATTTATTCTATCATTCTTTGCTTCCGTGCCAATATATGATGAATATCCTTTTTAGGAAGGGTATATTTAATTTGACTTAATTTACATTGCCTCTTATCATATTATAAAGCATAGCTTTTGATAAGAACCAATTTTTTTCTTTTATAATTTCGGTTTGAGTTTCAATGGCGGTAATTCTATTAAAGAAAGGGGTTGTGAACGCTATTCGGTCTTTTTTCGAAAATTTTTTGAATAAAAAAGTCAGCTAAACTTTCGTTTGGCTGTCTGCCTTTCAAGCTTTTATATGAATTCTTTATTCAGCCTTTTGATAGTCTTCCCAAGAGACTTCTTTGTATCGTTCTTCCTTAGCGAAGGTTAACTCTTTCATTAACTGCGCTTCTCGTTTAAATCCTGGAGAAATCATGATGCGAGCGAATGATTCATCTAAAAGAACGAATGCAGGATAGCCTAATCTCCCATCGAGTAAAGCATAGGCCAACTGATGGACACCTCTGCGACCAGCATTTACAAATTCGAACTCTTTATCATTAAAGACAATCGTTTCTTTTTGTTCAGCGTTAAATTTTACTGGGTAAAAGTTTTGGTTGAGATATTTAACAATTTCAGGGTTTTTGAAAGTTGTTGCATCCATTTTTTTGCACCAGCCACACCAGTTGGTATATAGATCGACAAATACTTTTTTGGGAGTGGTCTTAGAGAGCTCATGAGCCTCTTCCCAGGTATACCATTTGATTTCCTCTTTTACTGAGGTTACTTCTGTAGTAACTGATTCTCCGAAGGTGAAAAACGATAAGAGCAAAAAACTAAATAGAGTCATAATAATTCGATTAGTAGCCCTGCCTTGAAAGCTATATATATTTTATAAAGGTATAACGTATAGTTGATCTTGTAAAGTTTGTTTGGTGAAGCTTAGGTTTAACTTTTTGTTTTATTTAAGACATTACTATTGAAAAATGATGTTAAGAAGGGCCAGAATGGTAGCGTGCGGAATATGTTAATCTCCTGAAATAAGGACGTCTTTTCGTTCAGAAAGGCAAATATCTGCTGCGATGTATTTTTTTGAAACATCAGTGAGAATATATGCTTTGCAGATCTCTTATTTCTTATGATGACATCTAATAGTGTTCTATCGTACAATATAAATCGACTCTTTCGGGATGTATCAACTGCTCTTTTATAAGTGAGCTGTTCGATAATCTGATCCACTTCTTCTTGGATCCTAATGAAGGCGTATCCAGATGATGGTTTTACACTATCGCTTAAAGTCCCTATTGGTATAATAGAGTTACTCTTTATATCGTAAAAGCGACTTGTAGTCATGGGAATCGCACCTTCTTCTTCTTCTATTATTTCATAATTATCCAGATTTAAATAAGAATCGATATAATTAATGATTATGGGATCATACTCTTTTGAGTTCCATTTATTCTTGGAGAATATGGTAGCTTCTATGAGCGCTCTATTCCCTGCAAACGGCAATACATATACAAACCTGGTTTCACCTTCTTGAGCAATTCTGAAATCCATGAATGTCGCAGTATCTATATCGAATTGATTAGTATCCGTTTCGATTATCCATCCTTTGAAATGTTGCCAGACGAAGTGTAAATCTTCTGTTGGGTAGTGAGAGACAATGCTTGAGAAAACCATTGTGCCAATGTATTCTTCATGGCTGTTACTAACCTTGACTTGATTTTTTTCGAGTTGCGTAATACGTTCTACTGATTCATACTTGATATCAATATGATCACATTCACTTATTTTTTGGAGTGTGAAATTGTAAAAATCAATTCCTTGTATCGTTTGATAGGTATATGGAGATATATCTAATCTTTCCAGATCTTTATTGCCATAAAAGTTGATATGAGTCCATTTTTTGGTTACTATGTTATCAAATAAATGTGGCTTATCTATCCAAAAACTCCATGTCCTATCATTAGAGGTTTTGGGCTCTTTATCTAGAACTAATATTCTCTTTTGTTGAAACTTTGGATCACATAATCGATAGGCTAAGCTAAGACCTGCGCACCCTGCACCACATATTATGTAATCGTATTGCTTCACTTTTACTTAATTGATTGAATGAATATATAGATTTGATCGAAAGATAAATTGACTTCAGAGATAACAATGACCTATCAAGAGACTATTTCAATTTTATTCAGTCAACTTCCGGTCTATCAGCGAGATGGTGAAAAAGCGATTAAGAAGGATTTATCTAATATCATAGAACTATGTTCAGTTCTTAATAATCCTCAAGAGGCCTGGCCGAGTATACATATAGCTGGTACAAATGGTAAGGGAACAGTTACTCATATGGTTGCTGCCGGATTGCAGTCAGCAGGGCTAAAAGTTGGAATCTACTCTTCTCCACACTACATAGATTTTAGAGAGAGAATAAAAATTAATGGAGAGTTGATCAATGAAGAGGCTGTCGTCTCCTTTGTAAAGGACAATAACTCGATAATAAAAGAGATTCAACCAAGTTTTTTTGAAATCACTGTGGCAATGGCATTTGATTATTTCAGGAGAATGGAGGTAGATATCGCAGTAATTGAAACTGGTCTTGGTGGTAGGCTGGATTCGACTAATGTCATAGTGCCTCTATTATCCGTAATCACCAACATAAGTATGGATCATATGAATATGTTGGGTGATTCTATCTATCAGATTGCTCGTGAGAAGGCGGGTATCATCAAATCAGATGTTCCTGTTATTGTAGGTCTTTATCAGTCAGAATGTGATGCAGTGTTTATTCATAAAGCAAAGAAGACCAATTCTGAGTTGATATTTGCTTCGATAAATGGCGTTGTAATGGGTAACCATGCTGATAGTGTGTTTAAATCTCCATTTTATAAAGAAAATCTTAAAACAGCCCACGCTGCTCTGGTCTATTTGAGTGAACATGGTTTAGTAGATATTAGTGAGGATCATATAGATGAAGGATTAGAGACCTTCGAGTCGTTAACTAACTATATGGGTCGATGGCAAACGATTAGGAATGAACCGCTGGTTATTGCAGATAGTGCTCATAATATTGATGCTATTACCAAAGTGTTAAAGCGAATACAAATCATCGCCTATAAGCGCTTGCACATGGTTTTAGGATTTGTAAAAGAAAAGGATTTGAGTGAAGTGATGGCTTTACTTCCGAAAAATGCACATTATTATCTGGTTAAGCCCGATATATTCAGGGGCCTAGCCATAGAACAATTGGCTAAGCTTTTTAGCTCGCACAATTTGACCTATACACGATGTGGTGTTGTTTCAGAGGGATATGCTAAGGCCTTAGAGTCAGCTGAGGAAAAGGATCTGATATATGTAGGAGGGAGTAGTTTTGTCGTGGGTGACTTACTGAGCTACTTAGCGAACAATTGAGAGATATCTTTGAATGCCTTAAATTCAAGGGCATTACCACAAGGGTCTAAAAAAAACATGGTGGCCTGTTCGCCAACTTGACCTTTGAATCTGGTATATGGTTCAATCACAAACTCCGTCCCATAATCTTTCAGCCGTTCAGCCAATGATTCCCATTCTTCCCAAGAGAGTACGACGCCATAGTGAGGGACAGGAACAGCGTGTCCATCAACAGCATTGTGATGATTCTCAGTGTCATCGGATTTGGGTTTGTAATGAATTACGAACTGATGTCCATATAAATTGAAGTCTACCCATTGTTCGCTTGACCTACCTTCTTCACAGAGCAGTATATCACGGTAAAATACTCGTGCTAACTGAACGTCGTGAACAGGAATAGCAACATGGAATGGTCTAATGGCAGTATTGGTCATAATAGATTCTTGTGACTGAAGTATTTATGGTATATGAATAGTATTAGCACAGCTCCGAAAGAAGCCATTACTAATTCTCCAATAAAACCATAGGTTTTAATGTTTAAGAAGCCACTTAAGAAGCCACCAACAAAAGATCCTAGAATTCCAATGATCAAAGATGAAAGCCACCCTGACTTTTCTTTTTGCGGAGTAATCATCTTAGCAAGCGAACCAGCTATGAGTCCTATAAGTAAAAATTGGATCATTCAATAAAACATTAATTCAGGTCAATATAATCTATGGTTGCCATATAGGCAATTCCTATTGAAAATCTTAAAACTAAATATTTCTAAGAGAGAAAGTAAAATTTAATCGATAGCAAATTTTTAGTTGTGAATTGAATCTGATAAATACTGACGATAAAAAAATAATACAACAAGTGCACCCATAAGGGCAACTGCAAGAGTCATCGCAGGAGCTTCGATACCTAACAAAGAGGCAGCGAATCCACCGAAAATTGACCCTACCATTGCAATCATAAATGCAAAAAAGGTATTACTCATTTCCATCTTTGGGATAACTCGACTGGCAATTATTCCACCAACGACTCCCATAGCAAGCCATAATAGTAATGTCATAACAAAAATTTTATAATAATGTAACAAAAATAAAACTAAAACGTATTGGTTTTAATCGACATAGGAGCAGGACATGCTCGTTAATTATAGGAATTCGTATTCTTATGACAGTTATTTATAATTCAGATCCCCATTATGAGAATTTTCAATGCTATACAAAATATCACGATTGACGATAATGCTGGTGTTTAGTTCAAAACCTGCTAATACAATAAATGCATTAAGCTGTAGCCATATTAGTAAAACGATTAATGCACTGACAGTACCATAGACCTCATTATACCTACCGAAGTTATTAATGAAATAGGAGAATCCGACACTAAAAGCAATGGAAAGTACAGTAGCTAAAGTAGCACCAGGATTGATTAATTTGAGTGGTCTATATGTTGATGGGCCATATCTGTAAATAACTGTTATGACTGCATAAAAGAGGAAGACTACTATGATCCATTTTAATACTGTTAGTAATATACTACTGAAAGCAGTAAGGTCTAAGCTTTCTGTTACGAAATTGAGAAATTGACTGCCTAAGACTATCAGAATAAAAGAGGTGAATACGATCAATGCAAACAATACAGTTAGGGCTACTGCGATTAGCCTTTTTTTAAAGTAGCTGCGACTTTTAAAGCTCTGGTCATAACTTTTGTCAAAACCAAACATTAATGTGAGCATACCAGATGATGCAAAGAATATGGATAGCAAGAAACTCGTACTTTGTAAGCCTATAGTACCTTCGGTTCTAATTCCTTCAATAATTCCTAAAAGGTAATTTTTGGCCGATGAGGGAAATACACCATCAAAGGATGTTTCAAACTGACTTATCGTATTTTCTGCAAGAGGTGTATAGGAGAGGAGAGGCAGTACAAAAATTACAAAGGGAAAAATGCTCAAGAAAAAACTAAATGCAACAGAATTAGCCCGTGTCGGTAAATTATCTTGTTGTAGCTCCTCTGCTATAAACTTCACAATGTTATAGAGAGGAACTCCGTTGAATCCAGGAAGAATAAATTGTTGGGACCAAGTAATGATCTCTGAGATGCCCAGTGATTGGAAAACTCTCTGCTTGATATTTGCCCAATACTTATTCAAAAGAATGGATCGAATTTTTCACTAAAATACTCTGGACAAGAGACTCTTTTTTGAGTCTTCATATCAACAAAAAAAAGCTTCACCTCGCCCTTGTTAAGTAATTCGTTCTCCTGATTGAAAATCTTGTGATGTAGATTAATCATCTTAGTCGGTCGCTCCAAGAGGGAAGTTTCTATGGTTAATAAATCATCATACAATGCCGGCCTCCTATAACGACAAGATAAATGTAATACCGGCATCATTACACCGACAACATCTTCTAAATGTCGGTAAGTAATACCATGATCTCTTAACATCTCAGCTCGACCTATTTCATAGAGCTTGGCGTAGTGACCATAGTATAAATACCCCATTTTGTCCGTATCAGCATAAAGTACTCTTTTTGTTGTCGTGGTTTTTATCATACACCTATCGGTTTGCGTATTATAGGACAAGTCATACAGTGTGATCCACCTCGAGCAGGTGATAACTCTGCAGATGGAATCGTGATAATTGTTTTCTTTAGATTCCTAATGAAATTGGAGTCACTGTGTGATAGTCTGAATATTTCTTCAGCATCCATAACTCTGTAACCTGATTTTTCGAATCCATTCAGTGTCTTCAGGTTGCGATCATAGCTGATTGCAACATCTGGCCTAAGCGCTACCAGATTGCAACTATCTGTCCATTGCTCTCGCTCTTGATAGGGGCTCAAACCATCTCCACTAAATATGAATTCCATGTCTTTGGAAACTTCAGTGGTAATAAATATACGTATAGAAGGATAGGTTTTTTGCTTTCCTGATTTTCTATAGACAATCACATTAGAGCTTTCACCATCATAAACAATTGGTGTATAGCACGAGATGGTATTATGAGCTATCCTTGTGAATAGGGTATCTATATGCATGAAATTGCGCTCATTAGGGATATTTACCTGTATGACGTTATCAACTAATCCTAATTCAAATATTCTTTTCTTTATGCTTTCGAATGCATAGTTGCTTGTGCGTTCACTACACCCTATGAGCAGATGTTCTGGTGAAAACATTATAATATCCCCCACGTCAGCACGATTAGAGGGAGGGAATGCTTCAAAATTATTTAAATCTATCAGCTTATTACTTTTAAAGGTACTTGAGAATATTGGGTGATTATTAAATACATATCTAGATAGCAAATTCTCTCTATGACGTGCTTCTTTCGCTGCTTTATTGATAAGAATGTGATCCTTAATCGTAACGGCGATATCTCTTGTAAACATATAATTAAGAATCGGATCAAAAAGGATTCGATCCTCTGCTCTACGGTATGCAGTGATTAAAACATTACTGAGAGCAGCGGCGTCTAAATGCGTTAGATATTTGCTGAATGAAAGAGGTAATTCTTCAAAATTGAGAACCTGTAAGATTAGGTTTTCTCGAGATTCAGGTGATACTTCTATTACCTGTGTGATCAATTTCGTGGTATCCAATACATTTTCAGCTCCTAAGAAATCATGCAGTATTCTTTGAAATAAACGATATCCTTCGTGCATCAAAGGGTAGAATACTATGTCGTCAAATAATAGACTCTCTGCCTTTTTAGGCGAAATCCGTGATATGCCATCATTAGGTTTATGTGTAATGACCTTTTGTAATTCTGTGATTTCGTTATCAACATATATCATTCGCTGCTGATTTAACTGCGAAAATAGAAGTTACTTACGAGACTCATGGCCTCCTTACCTATTGTTAGCTTGGCATTTAATTTTTGCGAACTATGAGACTTCCTATTGAATATCCAGCCCCAAAAGAGCAAATTACTCCGAGATCACCCGATTTGAGATCTTTGTGGTTCAAATGAAATGCTATTAATGAGCCAGCAGAAGCAGTGTTGGCGAACTCGTCCAGTACTATCGGAGCTTCTTCTTTTGAAGGCTGCCTACCTAAAAGAAGGTTGCAGATTAGTTTGTTCATATTAATGTTAGCCTGATGTAGCCACCATCTTTGAATCTCATCTGTATTTATAGCTAGCGATTCCAAATGAGTTCTAATGTGTTCAGCAGCGATCGGGCATACTTCCTTGTACACGGCCCGACCTTTTTGAGAAAAGTATTGATCGTCATCGAGTTGGTTTTTATCATTAGCGTTCATGACATAACCAAAGTTTGATCTAATATTATTAGAGAACTGCGTGAATGCTCTGGTACTTAATATTTCAAAGCTATTTTCGACGGAGCAGGACTCACTTGTTTCAACTATACTGGCTATGGATACATCACCGAAAATAAAATGACTATCACGGTCTTTATAATTGACCTGTGGTGACGTTAATTCAGGATTGATCAGTAGAACGCATGTAGCGGTTCCTGCAGATACCATTTCATAGGCCCGTTGTAGTCCAAAAGTTGCAGCCGAACAAGCAACAAGCATATCAAAGCCAAATCCATTTATGCCTAATTCATTTTGAACTTCTATAGCGATCGCAGGATAGGACCGTTGCGTATAAGCACATGAGACGATTACCGCATCTATATCCTCAGGTTCCTTATTGGATTGTTGCATTGTCTGCTTAGCGGCACGAATCGCCATTTCAGCTTGATTGGAGATTTCGTCATTTGATCTTACTGGGATATTGGGTCGCATACGATTGATATCGAGTACGCCATCCTTAGCATATATATATCGACTCTTTATACCTGAGGCTTTCTCTATGAATGCGGCAGAAGAGTATTCTTTAGCATTCACCTCTCCACTGGCTATTTGGTCGGCATATTCGACATTATAATGATCTACGTGTTCATTATAACAATCGACTAATTCTTCATTGCTTAGCGTATGCTCTGGTTTCCATAATCCTGTTCCACTGATTACTACCATTAAATTCAGTTTTGATCGAAAAATTGCGCAATATAGCTTGTGTTTTCTATACCCAGAGTTTAGGTTTTTCAAATCGGTCAGGACGATTTTATCTATTGATATAAGCTTCGTTTCCGATTTATATTGCTGAGTGGATTTATATTAATTTTAGGATTCCATTTTAATAGGATAAAAGCATAGATATGAGCATGTTCAAAAAGCTAAGATCAATCTTTGTTATCGAGGAAGAAGGGGCAACTTTTGCTAAAGCTGCTAAGACCGTAGAGTGTACTAAGAAAGTAGGGTCAGCCAAATCTGCCTCCAACCCTAAGAAGTCTGAAAAGTTGGATACAGAGATTGCTAAGGATACCAATGGCGCAAAACCAGAAAATAAGTTCGTAGATATGTTGCTCCGCTCTATAGAAGCGAATAATATTGAGGGTTTCGACTATCTCGAGTATAAGCAATCCCTTCAGTCATTAATTAAGATTGAGTCAGACGAAGCTAAAAGATTTCAGAATGCATTTGCCATGGCTCAAACCATGGGACTGTCCAAAAAGAAGCTGAATGATAGTATCAAAAGATACCTGCAAGTCTTAGATGGTGAGGAGAAGAAATTCTCTGAGGCATTTGAGAAGCAAAAATCTACTCAAGTTATAGAGCGGGAGCAAAATGTAGCCAATCTAAAAAAATCGATACAAGCTAAGAATGATCAAATTAAAAAGCTCCAGTCTGAAATAAAAGAAGCAGATCAAGAACTTACTAAAATTGAGAGTATGATCAATGAGTCCTTAGCCAAGGTTGAGGCAACTAAAGATGGATTCTACGCCTCCTACAACATAGTCGTAGGTCAGATCAAAGGTGATGCTGATAAGATAAAGAAGTATATAGTCTGAATTCCATAATTGTAATATTTAAAATATGTTAACGTAAAATCTGATAACTACTTATACAACTACAAAAAACTAATATGTGCCAACGAATTGTATTTACTTTTCCATTTTCCTTGATACTATCTTTTGCTTGGTCTGGGGTTCCAAGCATAGTCACAGTAGATAATGCTTTTCCAGAGGCTGGACAAACTGTGACATTCTCTTTAAATACGTTAGATTATATCTGTATTTCTAATACTGCATATATTGTACCCGCTGATGGTAGTTTTTGCCTTTCCATTGCTATCAATGGAACTGCTACATATACATATAGTGTTCCAGGAAATAATCCAGTGAACCTCAACTGTGAGATCGCAGCAGGAGAAAATAAAAGAAGTAACAAATAAAATGGGATCAAACACAATTTTTACCTTGACAAATTCACTTGGATATCCAATATCGGGCAATGTAATTGTCGTCGGTGCAGCATCAATCTCAGCAATACCAACCTTAGGAGAGTGGGGTTTGATTATCCTTGGGATCATTATTTTTGGGATAGGATTGGTATCTATGAAGCAAAAGAAGATTGCTGTCAGTACAGTGAAAAAATAAGTTCATTTTGAATAAAAATATAGATAGCATCAACATTGTGTTGATGCTATTTTCATTTGTAGCGGTTCTATTATTTCCTTTCGAGCTTTTCCTATTTAGTTATATCATTCTTGGGCCGCTTCACTATATGACCGAGTTGTCATGGCTTAAGGAAAGAGAATTCTTTACCAGTTCATCACATTTATGGAAGGTACTCTTTGCCATTGGTATATTGATAGTTGCAGTAATCATAATCTTGGATTTAGATCATACGCTTGGATTAATTGATCACTCATTACAGACCGAGATCAGCAAATCTAAGTTGCTAATGGCTCTTATTACTGCGGCTTTCTAATTTCCTACTTTTTAGGGAATCCCTCCCAACGCATGCTGTTGTTGGGCATTGGAGTGATTTCATTTGGGATAGGGTTAAACTTATCGAGTAACTTCTACTTTTATTTAATAATAGGCATTTTATTCCAAACCTTATACATACTACCATTTTTACAGGTGCATTTATTTTGGAGGGCGCTTTAAAAACAAATCTACTATTGGCTTAGTTTCACTTGTGGTCTTTGTGCTATGTAACTTGTTATTTTTTGTCATCCCTGATGTAGATGGTCGTCTTCTTGATAACCCATATGTTCAGAACATTTTTACGAAGGGAGACTTTTATAGGATTAATCAATCTATCAATGCTGTAATATTTTCTGTATATGATTCATTTGTTTTGGACTCGCCCAATGGTCTGCGTATACAGGGCTACATCGCATTCGCTTATACGTATCATTACCTCAATTGGTTCTTCTAAGACAGAGGTGATTAAATGGCACAAGATTTCTCGTTCTCAACTACTTTTCAGTTTTGCGATATGGATAATATCAATAGCCATACATCGAATAGATGTCAAAACTGGGATCATGTTCATAGCCCTGTTGAGTATGCTACATGTGCTTATGGAATTCCCGCTAAATCATAAATCCTTTATCAGTATCGGCCGCATGTTAGGATCTCCGCTCAGACAGATTTAGCGATTACATGAGCCAGAAGACCTTGGGATTCAATTTTCTTCTGATATTTTAATTATTTTGTCGAGTAGCAATTTATACTGGAAACTATAAGTTTACGTTCGCAATTGAAATATATACAGATACTCGAAATTATATGGACGCTAATTATAAACCAAAATCATTTTGGAGAAAACCTGAGGGGGTCACTGGTGCCTTGACTTTAGGAGCTTTAATCTTTGGAGGAGGCTATCTATTGTTCACGGCATTACCAGCAATTATCGCTGCAACCTCCTCTTTGTTAGGGTTGGCTGGGATGATTATGGTACTCGGAACCATAATCTATATGGTTCTCGATAGTAAGGCTCGTAGTTTAGTCTGGTATATATACAAGAGTATGATGAGATGGATTACCAGCATGTTTGTTCAGATTGACCCGATAGGTATACTGAAGAATTATGTTGATGAGATGTCCGCTAATCTTAAGAAAATGAATAAGCAGATTCTTCAACTGAGAGGCCAGATGCATAAATTGAAAGAACTCATTCTAAATAATAAGAAAGAAATAGAGACCAATCTTTCTTTAGCCCAAGCAGCAAAAAAGTCAGATGAGAAATCTCAAATGATTCTACGGAGTCGTAAGGCAGGTCGACTCAAGGAATCTAATATCAAGTTCGAAGATCTCTATGGTAAAATGGAGATTCTCTATAGAGTTCTTAAAAAGATGTATGAGAATTCTGCTATTCTTAAGGAGGATGTAGCGGATCAAGTTGAAATAAAGGAACAAGAACTTAAGGCTATGAAGGCTAGTCATAGTGCAATGGTCAGTGCTATGAATGTGATACGTGGTGATCGCGATAAGAGAGCTATGTTCCAGATGGCACTTGAGGCAGTTGCAGACGATGTAAGTAACAAAGTTGGAGAGATGGAGCGATTTATGGAGATGTCCGAAAGCTTCATGAGTAGTATAGACTTACAGAATGGCATTTTTGAAGAAGAAGGATTGAAGATGCTAGAGCAATGGGAGAATGAAAACTCATTGATTCTATTGGATGAGAAGGAAACACTTATGCTCGCAGGGGAGAAAGTGGAAACGCTTGATCTCAATGAATCAATGGTCAGTAAGGAAAGAGTGGAACGGGCAAATCAGTACGATTCCCTTTTTGATTAATGAAAATCACTCTTTATGTAGTATTTGGCCTCGTATCCCTGATTGTATTGTTTTTTGGAGGGCATTTATATATGTCATATACTTTGATACTGTAAACCCTGCTGAATCTCTTTTGTTACATTGGGCGTATATGATGTTACTATCCTAACACTTATTTCAGAGACTACTCAGGAACTCAGGAATGGCACTCAAATATCAATAGCGGTGACTTTCCAGGACAGTATTTATCTCTACGGAGTAAAACGAGAAAATGATCTCCTGATAACTCATAATAATAAATCAGTTGTTTTTGAGATTGGGTCTATCACTAAAGTCATGACGGCATATGTAATTCATAGCCTGGCACAGCAAGGTGAATTACATATTCAGGATGCTATTACAGATTACCTTTCGATAAACAATGACCACCTAAATGGAGTAATCATCCAATCAGTAATTAATCATACCTCTGGTTTGGCTCGTATGCCAGATAATTTGGATTTATTCTTTAATGATGATCCATATAAAGATTATTCTAAACAGGATCTTTATAATTATTTGGTCTCTTTGGACCGAGAGATCATTGCTGGCGATCAAGAGTGCAGTAATCTGGGTTATGGTATATTAGGTGCAATAGCCGAGGAAACAAGCGGTAAAACGATGAGTGAGCTCTATGAAGAACTAATTTTTGATCCGCTTGGAATGGATAACAGCAGTTTTCACTTGGACTCCTGAGCCAAATTGTTTCACCAGGTAGGGGGCCTGTTGACAGCCCAGAGAATTATTGGAATTTTGATATTCTTGGTGCTGCTGGTGCAGTTAAGTCATCAGCAGATCAGATGGCCAATTTTATTCAGCATTTACTGGAGCAAGGTGATATAACTTCTCCTTTGCAGACAGAAACATTTGAGAACTCAGAGTCGTCGGCAACAGGATTAGGGGTATTCATAAATAAGAAGGAGACAGATGTACTCTATTGGCATAATGGTGCCACAGGTGGATTTAATTCTTGTATAATATATGAACCGATAAGTAAATCTGGAATAGTAGTATTAACGAACCGCTCTTTAGGTGCTAAGCTTGATAATAAGATAGATCACTTAGCATTTAAAATTTTCAGATGTTTGCAAACAAAAAACAAATAAAGGGAAACAGATGGCACGACGCAGATTAACCATTTTTTCTAAACTATTGGTTACCATTTTTCATAGTTGGATTGATAGTTTATGCTGGATACTATTTTTTAATTAATTAATCCTTAGGGAATAGCCTCAAGGAATAATCTGGAACTGAATCGGTCGTAGGAGCCTCGTCTAATGGGGAGAAGAAAAGTCCATTCTCATTCGGTAAGAAAAGTGATGGTGATGTCATCAAAATCGGTGTGGTAACATGGGGAGGATATGCAGGAGGCCAATACGTCAATGAAGGATTTGAAGCGAGTGAAGCATCTCGGTTTTATACGGATTACGGATTGAAAGTAGAGTTTAAAGTCTTATATGATTTTGAGGCTTCTCGTAATGCCTTTAGAGCAGACCAGGTGAAATTACTTTGGCAGACAATTGATGCCTTTCCAACAGTGGTGAATGGCTTATCGGATTTTGACCCTGTTATAGTGTGGCAGGCTGATTGGTCCAGAGGTGGCGATGCCATCGTAGCTCGAAGAGGTATTACTAAGGTATCTGATCTAAGAGGAAAGAAGATAGCTGTGGCTGAGTTGACTCCTTCACATTCATTTCTACTGTGGATGTTAGATGCGGGGGGGGGGCTAACTGTTAATGATGTTGAGATTGTTCCTCAGGCGAGTGCAATAGATGCAGTAGAAGTGTTCAAAGCTCAGCGCGTAGATCCTGCCGTTGTACGGAGTCCAGATGATATCCTTAGCTTAAAAGCAGCACCAGGGTCAAGAGTTTCAGAGAGTACTCGATCTGCGGCATATATCATCGCCGATGTGTTCATGGCTAAAAGGTCATATGTTAGAGATAATGAAGATAAACTCAAGAAATTGTATGAAGGCTGGATGAGAGGAGCAGCTGAGATTAATTCTGACCCATCAGCTCGTAATCATGCTGCAGAGGTTCTTGCTCGAGAATTTACAGAACGTGGCACAGCATTATCAACGGCTGAGGCATCAGCGATGATTGGTAATGTGAGACTTACAACGCATGGAGATAATTTGAATTTCTTTGGTATCAACTCAGATTACAGAGGTGTAACAGGTAATGACTTGTTCCAAGTATGGCGTTGAAGTGTAAAGATTTAGGATTTATAGAAGGGAATGTGCCTAACTGGAGACTGATTGTGTACCAATCATTTGTAGTTTGATCTGCACTCTCTGGAGCTGTGCACGATGCAGAGAAGTCTAAGATTTTTACGGAAGCTACAACTGCATTTATACAAAAGGAAGCTATCGCAAGTAAGAAAGTGAGTATAACGTTCAGAACTGGTGAATTCCAATTGGATGAGAATGCCAAGTATATTATTGATAGAGAGTTTGTTGCTATTGTCAAAGGCATTTGCTAACAATAGGATTAGGATCGAAGGAAATACAGATAATACCGGTAACCATGATCTTAATGTTGTCCTATCGAAGAAAAGAGCGCAATCCGTAGTTAACTATTTAGTTACTACTTATCAGATGCCGCAAAATAGATTTATTGTTGTTGGCAATGGTCCTGACAAGCCTATTGCAGATAATGGTACCGAATGAGGTAGAGCTCAAAATAGAAGAACTGACTTTGAATTAGTGGCTGATTAGTACTTAGATACATGAACCACTATTCAAATTAAGAGATGAGCCTACAAGATCACAGAGTCTTTTGTAAGGTTTCATAGGCTTTATTGTTCTGATCATCTTGTGGTAGATTTTGGCAGAAGTCTTCTCAGAAAAGGTTCCGATTTTAGATGGTTATAATCAATCTTTGCCCAGTTCTATTGGTGAAGATGTAGATCTTGCTAAATTGGATTCGATTGCTCGTGAAGATTCAATTATTTACGCTAATGCCAGAGAGTTTGAGAAGGTCTATAAGATATTACCTACACCATTGGCAGTAGTAAAATCATATCCATCTTTAATCAGTAAGGATGCATTAGTACCCAACACTCTCCAGTCAGTTTGGATTAATGTCCAAGGTTATGTTTGGGCAATTTTAATTTCGATACCAATAGACTTTGTAATAGGTTTAACACCCCAATTTAGAGGTCTGTTCAGTCGCTAGGTGGATGCTATGAGGTTTCTACCTCTTACGGCCTTAACTGGTTTTTTTATACTTTGGTTTGGAATCGATGACCATATGAAGGTTGCCTTTTTAGTGTTTGGTATAATAGTCTACCTACTACCAGTAGTAGTCTAACGAATATGGGAAGTTAATGATGTATATTTAAAAACTGTTTATACCCTTAGGGCATCTGATTGGCAGACTGTCAGAACAGTTTATATTCCGTCTGTCATGAGTATGATTTTTGATGATATTAGGGTGTTGACTGCGATTTCCTGGACGTATATAATCATAGCTGAAGTATTGAATATGGCATGTGGTATTTGGATCATTGATCTATATCCAGTCAAGGCAAGGTCAACTTGAAAAAGTATTTTCATCTTAATTGTTATTATCCTTATCGGAATCATTCAGGATTGGATCTTTGTCTTTTTAGGTAAGCGGCTTTTTCCACACAAGCACTATACATCCATGCTTACAGGTATTAAAGAATCAAAGTTTGGAATTTATGCATTATTGATAGGATTGTTGTTAGCTGTACTAATTACTGGAATTAAAGGAATGTCTGGGTTCATCGTTATTGCAGTTTTGGTTATTCTATTGTCGGCGGTATTATTCACAGGTTATGGTGAGTATATTATCAAAACAAATGCTGTTGGAAATGAGTGAGGTGATTAAGGATACGGGACTTGATAATATCATTGATTTACAAGGAATAGGTAAGTCTTATGATGGTGAACAAAACTGGATTATAAGGGATTTAGACTTTGTAGTTGAGGACAAGCCAGATCAAGGTCAGTTTGTCGTGATTTCAGGAATGTCTGGTTCAGGAAAGTCTACTTTGCTAAGATATATTGCTGGGTTGCAACAGCCTACAGAAGGATCAGTATTAATCAATGGTGGACATATTAGTACTCAAGAAAGAGTTAGTATGGTATTCCAAAAATACTCTTCTCTTCCGTGGATGACTGTGTTAGATAATGTAGGCTTAGCACTTAGATATAAGGGCTTTTCTAAGGAAGAGCGTGATACTAAGGCCATGGAGATGATCCGATAAGTAGGCTTAGAGGGCCATGAATTTAAGTTTGCACATTACCCGACTTTGTCAGGAGGTCAGCTTCAACGTATTGCAATATCTCGAAGCTTGTTGGCGAATCCACAAATATTGGTTATGGATGAACCTTTTGGAGCATTAGACATCAAGACACGTTTACAGATGCAGGATTTATTGATCAGCCTTTGGCATCAATTTCACTTGACCATATTGTTCGTTACTCACGATGTTGCAGAAGCTGTCTATCTTGCTGATGACATTTACATTCTTAAATCTCAGCCATCCTGATTTGTCAAGCATATAGAGGTTGACTTACCGTTTAATAGGGATAGAACTACCAAAAAATATCCTGCCTATACAGCCATGATACACCATGTAGAAGATGTGATGATGGAGGTAGCTTAATTAGGTTGATAAATGAAATGAAGATATTGAGAAATTAAGCTGATTACCAGCTGATATCGTCTTCGCTTTCTAATGGTTTGTCTTCAACTGAAGCCGTAGTTTCCTCAGACTCCTCACTTTCTTCCAAAGCTTTCTGTTTTTCCCATTCCTCTTGTCTACGATCGAATTGCTCATAGTCATAATTTGGCATAAGCTCAGTTTTCACATGATCTACGGCATCTTGTAAACCTTCCAAAAACCTATTGAAGTCTTCCTTGTATAAGAAAATCTTGTGCCTCGTATATCCACTACCGTTGAACTTACGAGTACTTTCAGTCAGCGTGATATAGTAATCCTCACCACGAGTTTGTTTAACATCAAAAAAGTAAGTTCTTCTTTTCCCAGCCCTTACTTTATTAGAGTAGACGCTATCCTGGCCCTGCCCATATTCATGTTCCACAACGATTCGTTTTGATAAGTTTCAAATTATAACTCATATAAATATAAAAAACTTAGTTTACTTACTGACCTTCAATGACTTTTTCTTCATCCTGCTGTTTGGTGAGTATTTCATAATAATATCCATGTGCCTTCATTAATTCGCTCGGAGTACCTTGCTCGATAACTTCTCCTTCATCCAATACAATGACTTTATCAAAATCAAGATGTCGATATATACGATGGGTAATTATTATTGCGGTCTTATCCCTGAGTACTCCGCTTAGGTAAGATAATATGGTTTGTTCGGTAGTTGTATCAACTGCGCTAAGGCAATCATCTAGAATGATTATATCTGGTTCTTTTATAAGTGCTCTGGCTAATGAGATTCTTTGTTTTTGCCCTCCAGATAGTGTTACTCCTCGTTCGCCAACCATGGTTTCAAACTGCTCTGGCAAGCTCATTATATCATCATATATGGCCGCATTCTTGGTGATATCTTTTATTTCATCAATTGCGGCATCGCGTTTGCCAAATGCTATGTTGCTCTTAATGGTATCACTGAATAAAAATGCATCTTGGGGTACATATCCGATCTTTTTTCTGAGTTGATATAGGTTAAGCCCATTGATGTTTTTGCCATCTACAGATATGGTGCCGCTATCTGTATCATACATCCTTAGAAGGACACTTGCTATTGTAGATTTGCCTGAAGCCGTTTTGCCAACGATTCCTAACTTATCTCCCTTCTTTAAGCTGAACGAAACGTCTTTTAAAGCTTGAGTACCTGAATCTATATAGGTGAAACTAACTTGATTAAATTCGACACTTCCTTTTATGTGAATATCATCTATATTATGATTGCTTATCGTTGGTATAGTTTTGAGAAATTCATTGATTCTGCCTTGGGATGCTTCAGCTTGTTGCACTATTGAAACGATCCAGCCTACTGCTGTGAAGGGCCAAGTTAGCATATTCACGTAGATGATGAATTCTGCTATATTCCCATGAGTGATATTGCCTTTAGTCACTTCTTGTCCTCCGACAATGACAACCAAAAGGATACTGGTTGATACTAAGAGTAACATTAGTGGAAAGAATAGTGCATTTACTTTAGCTAACTCCATGGAGTTATTTTTGTATTCTTCACTTTCTTTTGTGAAGTAGGACACGAACTGTTGTTCCTTAACATATGACTTCACCACTCTAATACCAGAATATACTTCCTGAGCAATCGTGGTCAGTTTAGCTAACTGTCGTTGGATAACTTCACTTCTCTTATTAATGAAGCTACTCACTATATATATTGATACAGATAGAATCGGGAGCGGGATCAGAGCATAGAATGTTAGTGTAGGACTCACATTATACATGTAATAGATTGCCAGTAAAAAGAGTGTAACTAAGTTGATACAATAAAGCAGTCCAGGACCTAAGTACATCCGGACCTTGGAGACATCTTCAGTAATACGTGACATCATATCTCCAGTCGAGTTGCGAGTATAAAATGCCGTATCTAAGTTCTCATAATGGGCAAATGTCACTTTGCGCAGGTCATACTCTATCAACCGAGAGACTACTATGATTGTCTTCCTCATCATAAACATGAAGTAACCCATGGTTAATGCAAACCCAATGACCCATATACCATGCTCGAAGAGATTTATAGAGATATAGTCTAAGATTACTTGACGCTCCTCATCATTAAGTGCAGAGCGGTACTCGCCCAGGCAAGTAGCAGCGAGATCTAAGGCTTTTCTAAACTGTGGAGGAACTAATAGGCGAAAGAAATTCTGAGCGACAACGAATACCGCCCCAGCTAAGAGGCGCCATTTATAGGACCACAGAAATTTATTTATATGAAAAAGATTACGCACTCTGAAATATCAAGAACTATGACGGACTAATGTTCTATTTATTGCGAGATTATTAAATACTTATTTGACTTCAGCTCAAGATAGGGTCTTGCTTTGTCCCATTTTTCTTTAGAAATAGGGCTTCGGGATAAAAAGTCTTCCAATCCAGATTTTTGATCTCTTTGTTTGAATTAGTTAATTGCGGACTTTGCCATATTTTTATAAAAGTAAAAGTGCTTTGTAAGTTCATAATGATCAATGGTATCAAGTCTTATCCTTTGATATGAATTGTCAATATATAGGTGTGGCATAATCTGTTCTATTACCTGACTATCAATTGAGTAAAGATCTTCATAGAGTTGGTTTAGGTTATGGAACCCTCCTATATTTAGTTGGTGTTCGATAATGATTTTAGCTCGAAAAGAGCCTATCCCTTTTATTTTGGTAAGAGTTGATGAATCTGCCGAATTTAGATTTATTGGTTTAGGACTATGACCTCCTTAGCTGGTTCAATTTTAATCTTTTTGGGAGCCGAGGATGAGTTTATGATTAGATATGGTTCTATAACTGTATAGACACTGTGTGTTATACTATACATTTCTTTAACCTTGTTGACAGAGCAAAATACCCCACCAGCTGTTCTATAGTTCCTAATGTTAGCTATCACTCTACTGGGTAAGTTGAGTAGCTATAAAGAGTCCTCTGAAATTGTGTTTGGATCAAACTTGAACATCTTTTTTCGGTAGTCTTTTTAGTTTTTAATTTCTTAGATTCAATCTTGTTTTTGATTTAGACTGTATAAAATGTACATATGGTTCTATCTGAGAATAAAGACTATTATCTATAGAGTAAACTTTGAGTAAATCTTCTGATTTTCTAAAGTAAACTCCAGATTGTAAGTAATTACTCCAGATCTTGCTGGTACTTTCGGGTATGCCCATTTCAATTAGCTCATGATACGTTACTTGATTTGGGTTGAATGATTTTAGGTTTAATTTTGATGCGGTCCTTGCATCCCGTAATTCTTTTATTTCGTACAACCGAATTAGACTGTCGACTAACTCAATCTGGTTTTCAGATAATTGTACGGGAGGATTATAATACTTCTCTATAGTGGTATAACTTATTGTGATACCCATGATAAGAATGAAAAATACAAATGCTCCTTTAGGTTCTGATGAAGAAAAGTTAAATCAATTATTTAGATCCAGATAAATCTTCTTTTTGTCTTTTTAAGGGCTTTTCGAGGCTATCGATGGAGGGGACTTCTTTGGTGTTGTGAGCGTGCCTGAAATTATCTGTGATGAACATCTTATTATGTTTGGATATCTCTTTTGAACTTAACTCATACACATTCTGACCCATGATTATATCCATAAACTCCTCATCTTGCTCATAATATGATAATATGAATTGCTTTTTTTGCTGGATCAAATAAGATATGTACATGAGACCGAAACTGATTAAACCCGCAAATGATAGATTTAACCACCTCATTCTTTTAGTTCTGATGTAAATAGTCAGTGCAATTAGTGAAATGAAAATGAGACCAAGATGTATCGGTGTAAACCATATTACACGTAAAGTAGATGACGATAGTTTATCGAAGAAGGAAGTTGTTTTAATAATTATAAGAACTAATGGCTCAAGTATCATGAGTGATTCTGAGACATAAGGAAACAATAAACATAACAGGAGAATGGGAAGCCCTTTGGCTATGATTAAAAAAGCTCAGAGTATAGAGACTATACTACTAAAAAGAAAATAGGTAGGAAATTGATTAAAATAGAATAAGCTAAGTGGCCGAATAAAGATCTGGGCAGCTAAGCTTACAGCGCTAAGTAACCACAGATAATCCATGATTTTGCTAGAAAAGTAAAGCTTCTTGTAGAGTAATGAATAAAATAGGATAATGCTGAATACTGCGGCAAACTATAGTTGAAAACCTAAATGATATAATTGAAGTGGATCTACAAGTAAGATGATGAATGTTGCGCCGGCTAAGATATTGATCGAATTAGTATGAAGATTAATGTGTCGATTAATCAGAAATAAAAAAGAAAATTACCGTAGCTATGATTATAGGTGTAGACAATCCAGTTAATAAGGCATGGAAAATTAGTCCAGCCACAATTATTATGGATTCTACCAAAACATAACGATCTGCTTCTGGTAGCTAAAAGAGTAGTAGCTTCAGAAGGAAAACTATTATACCAACATGCAGTCCAGAGACAGCAAGGACATGTATGGCTCATAGCTCCACTGTTTGCAAATTGCTTTTGTAATTCAGGGTCTATGTCGTTCCGATAGCCTATAAGCAAAGCGGAGAGAATGCTACCAATTTCAGAATTATAATTTGTCTGGATAATCTCAAGTAGATTACTTCGCAGTTTATAGCCTATGATACCTAATCCATCATAGTCGTTAACAGAATTGAATTGTATAATCTTCTGAACCCATCTTTGATATTGTATGCCCTGATAACTCAGGTGACTCTGATAGTCGAAAGCATATTTATGTGGAGGAGCTTGAGTCTTCTTGATTATTATGGATGTGATTAATGCATCAAGTGGACGTATCCGTTGAAACACATTATCGCTAAAATAAAGTTCTAAAGGAATTTTGGAATTCAGAATCGTTAGATCGATGGACATAAGGTGTCCCCTTAATAATATACTAAGAACGACTCTTGGCGAAATTCTGAATAACTATAGTCGATATAGAGGGATTTGAAAGTAAAGTCTCTTTGATCTCAGGGAATTTACCTCAATTTGTTACGGTTAGAGCAGCTGCTAATATGAATAGGAAGGTAGTAAGAATATTCTGCACAAAAATTATTAAGAAACTTTTGAGTACGTGAGTCGAGATGAATGCAGCAGCTCCTTCTGCACAGATTGTAGTAATAAGACTGAAATGATAGAAATATTCTCCCGATATGATTCCAATGATAAATGATATCAATAGCCTTAGAAGAGTGATCTTACGTAATGAGAAATTCATTATTTCATTTTATTACCCTATTTGCATCAATCGGAGTTACTTTTTAATCATTTGGCCGTCAAAATAATGAGTATGGCCCACAAGTATTGTTGATTTGCATTAAGCCTAGGGTCTGAAGTTCTAATTATCGATAATTAATATATTTAATTCAATTATCTAACTAAACGAACTTTTTCCTCATGCGAAATATAGGACTGATTATACTGCTCCTTTTGTGGTTACTTTTAGGTTGGTGGATCTGTACTTGTTATTGTGAAGCTTGTTGCGAAAAGCCCCGTTGAAACAGTTGAAGCCGTTGAGCCTCCCCCAGCGCCAGAAGTAAAGACCATTGATTGCTTGGATAAGTCAATTTGTTTTGGAAAGGATGATTATGAGCTACACTTAGGTTCGGGATTCGCTGCCTTGAGAGATTCCTTGATAGGGCTTATACCTGATGGAGGATTTCTTAGAATCATTGGCACATATGGACCATCCGAAAAGAACGAATCAGATTACGACAATTTGGGATTAGCAAGAGCTAATGCTCTGAAAAGTGAGTTTATTAAAGTATTTGATTCAGGACGACTGCGGACAGCCGCACAGCTCACTGTTGGTCAAGGATCGCATGATAATGGAGTCTCAACGGATAGAATAAGGTTCGACATGGTGGAGGCAGATGCCTCATCTATACCTAATAGTACTTTGATATGCTTCCCCTTCAATTCGACTAATAGGTTGGAGGATGGTGATGTAGAAGCCTATTTAGACAGTGTTGTGGAGCTTGTTAGCGACTCTGGAGAACAGGTAAGTTTGATTGGCCATACTGATAAGGTGGGACAAGATGCATCGAACTTAGCTTTGGGACGGCGCAGATCGCAAGTAATCAAAGACTACCTCGTATCTAAAGGTGTGAGCAGCTCAAAGGTAAGTGTGGATTCTCGAGGAGAGTCTCAGCCTGTAGCTACCAACTCTACAGATGCAGGAAGAGCCAAGAATAGAAGAACAGAATTAAGAATCATTAACTAAACAAAGTAAAAAATTAACATCATGTTATTATTCAATATATGTACACTTCCATGGTTGTTGCCGTGGTTCTTTCTACCGCTTTTTAGGCCTATTAGCCAGATGGCTATTGTGGGGTAAGTTCAAAGGAATGGTTGCCGATTTAGAAGCGGATATTTCCAGATTGAATTCCAACATTAGTGGATTAGAAGCTGACTTAGATACATATAATAAAAAGCGCGCTGAGCTTAACAGTGCTTTGACTTTGTGTGAAGGTAGATTGAAAGAGGCTAATGCAGGCTCAACCAACATTAAGGCTACAATTTCGTCCACTCCACCTGTATCAAACGAGCCTGTAAAGTTTGCAAGTTCAGGTTCAGCATCGGAGAGGAATATCTATTCAGTATTAACTTCTGATAATCTCCAGGTTATCGAAGGAATCGGTCCTAAAATGGATGAAGTGATGAAAAAGTATGGAGTTCACAGTTGGAAGGCGCGTAGTGAAAATACTCATGATTCTCTGAGAGCAATTTTGGATAAAGAGAACCCAAAACACTATAGAATCATCGATCCTACGACATGGCCAGATCAGGCTAAATTAGCTCATCAAGGAAAATGGTTTGATCTGATAAAAATGCAAAAGCATCTCGATACAGGGCATGTTCATGTAGGAGATAGTGAAACGGATTCTAAAGTTGAAAAAATATTGATTAGATTAGGAGTTTTAAAGAGATGGAAGCAAGATGATCTCAAGGCGGTCGAAGGAATCGGACCAAATATCGAAGGACTCTTGAAAGCTGTCGGTATTGAGACATGGAGAAAGGTGGCGAACAGTTCGGTGGATACTATTCAGGCGATTCTGGATAAAGCTGGAAAGAGATATAAGCTTTAAGATCCAGGTACATGGCCTAAGCAAGCTGAAATGGCTGCCGATGGTCGATGCGATGACCTCAAAGAATATCAAGATTTCTTCCAAGAAGATAAATAAATAGTATAATTAATTGATTTAGTATAGAGGCTGTTTCTCATGGGGAGATGCGGCCTTTTTTTGTGTACTGGATTTAGGAGGGGGTATTAATGTAGCCGGCTTAGTATTTGAATACAGCTTGTTGATAGTTCTGGTCGTTGATAAAAATGTTCAGCCTGTAGGTTCCGTCTGGAATATCTGATACTGGTAATATTGATCGATAGGTACCTTTATGGGCTATCTCTGGATTCCACACTTTAATCATTTTTCCTGACCGATTATAGAGTTCCAAGCCTACGATAGATTCACTATCCAAGTTGAATTGAACTAACACCTCTTCTAAATTAGCATCATAGCTGCTGATAACATGATAGGAACTATCAATAACTATCTCATTAGATGATGTATTATGACCATGAACTTCATAAGCCATGACTAGATTATAGCTCAATATGATAATGGCGACTACGGGGGTAATTCGTTTTATGAACATATCTTAATGGATTCTTTCTCTAATGTAGATGTTGAGATTAGATTGCTTGAAAGACTACTTCAGTATATTAAGCATTTATATAAGATGTATATACAAACCTAAATCTTTCACTATATTATATATTGCTAATTTTCTATTTGACCAGCTCCTTTATTTTAAAGTGCAATCCAGCATAAAGTAAGGTCATAAAAGGACTTAAGTAATTAAAAATAGCGAAGGCGAAGTACTCAACTGTAGGAACCCCTAAGACTCCAGCTTGATAGGCCCCACAGGTATTCCATGGGATGAGAACGGATGTAACAGTACCAGAATCTTCTAAAGTCCTACTAAGGTTTACGGGATGCAATCCTTTTTCTTCATAAGCTTTAGAGAACATTTTACCAGGCACCACAATAGCAAGATATTGATCTGAGGCTGTAACGTTGAGGGCTAAACAGCTTGCTACTGTAGAGGCAAATAAACCAAATGCAGTAGATGCGAGGCTCAGTAGAGCTGCACTAATCCTCTCTAAGGCTCCGATAGCGTCCATAACGCCACCAAATACCATAGCACACATGATTAGCCATATAGTTCCTAACATACCTACCATACCACCAGAAGTAAATAAATCATTTAGTATGGCATTGTTAGTACTTACTGCTGAATCTACTGTCATTGCGTTCATAACCCCTTTATATGCAGATTTAAAATTTAAGGTTTTGGCACCACTAACTGATTGTACGATCTCAGGTTGGAATATTACCGCAAAAAATCCTCCTAATAATGTACCTATCATTAAGGCCACAAGCGGAGGTGCTTTTTTGACAATAAGTACCACAACTGTAATCGGTACAATAAATAGTAACGGAGATATATTGAATGTAGCTTTAATAGAGCTAAGCATTTCTTCAGGATTAGTCTGGCCCAAAGTATCCTGAGTTATTCCTAAAGTAGTAAATATTATTATAGTAATAACGATGGTAGGCACAGTAGTTAGTGCCATGTACCTAATATGATCAAACAGCTCGGCGCCTGCCATTGCTGGTGCGAGGTTGGTAGTATCTGATAATGGAGACATTTTATCACCAAAATATGCTCCCGAAAGAACCGCTCCAGCAACCATCCCAAGTGGTAAACCTATCGCTTTACCAATCCCAATTAACGCTATACCCACTGTCGCAGACGTAGTCCAAGAGCTCCCCGTGGCAATAGATATAATTGCACATATTACTACGGTAGCAGGTAAGAATATCGAAGGATTCAATATCTGTAATCCATAATAGATCATGGCTGGGATAATACCACTTATCAACCAAGTTCCCGCTAAGGCGCCGACAAACAAGAGGATGAGAATGGCCCCAGTAGTTGACTTGAAATTTGAGGAGATTTCCTCAATCATGGATTTATAGCTGACCTTATTCATGAACCCTACAATTGCTGCAACTGCACCACCGAATAAGAGTATGAATTGGTTCGAACCACTTAATGCATCCTCTCCATATATATATACATTGTAAGCAAGCATAGCTACTAACACTACTACGGGCAGAAGTGCTTCATAAATATTGAGTTCCTTATTTGCTATAATCTTATTATTCTCCATCCGGTATTTCATTTTTATCAATGTATGAATACCAATTCTACTGACCAAATACCAAACGGCAACCTTTGATAAAAAGTAATAATATTCTATTGATCATTTATACGATTAAGTATAATATTCTCATTTCTGTTGCCGCTGAGACTATTTAAAATGCTTTGACAGAGCCAAGGCAGCTAGATAAATGGTGGACTGTTAAATTTTTATGGAGATGCGGCTTAATAGAATATTATCAATTTAATTGCAGTGATGATTACGATTGGGCCGCCCGGATTATCTTATTTAGGCCGAACAAGGAAGTGAGTTATCAGATGATTCAAGCAGATTAAGATTGGACCAGAATAATCTTGAGCTTCATATTGGAAGAATGTGGTGAAGAGGCATTATTAATTTTTGGACATTTGAAGTGGCTTTAGGACTACATTCATTTCAGAAGAACTTCCTATTGTTTGGCTCTTTACTTAAGATGTTTAAAGAACCTATTAGAAAAAGGCTTGATAATTAGTTATGAGCATAGAACAGATTAAGAATATCATCCCATTTCATGTGATTAATTAGTCTACCTTTGCGCTTTTTTTAAGGAATCCTAATGAAGAATATTAGAAATGTCGCCTTCATTGCCCACGTTGATCATGGTAAAACGACCTTAGTTGATAAGATTATACACTACTGTGAGCAGGGTGAAGAAAAAATCCCTGAAGGTGAGTTGATTTTGGATAACAATGATTTAGAGCGAGAGAGGGGAATAACGATATTTGCTAAGAATATCAGTGTGAACTACAAAGGGAATAAAATCAATCTCATCGATACTCCTGGTCACGCTGATTTTGGAGGAGAGGTTGAGCGAGTACTCAACATGGCTGATGGTGCATTATTATTAGTAGATGCTTTTGAGGGGCCTATGCCACAAACTCGATATGTGACTCAAAAGGCTTTGGAGTTAGGCTTAAAGCCATTAGTAGTAGTTAATAAAGTGGATAAGGAAAACTGTAGACCTGAAGAAGTTCAAGAAGCGGTTTTTGAGCTAATGTTCAATCTTGATGCTTCTGAAGAGCAATTAGAATTTCATACGGTATTTGGATCAGCTAAGATGAATTGGATGGGAGAAGGATGGCAAATGCCAACTGATGATATCAGTTATCTTTTAGACATGATCTTGGAACATATCGATCCTCCTGCAGATAATCCTGGTGAACTACAAATGCAAATTACTACGATTGATTTCTCATCATATGTAGGTCGTATAGCTATTGGTCGAGTACATCGGGGAATATTTGCACAAAATGCTCCTCTATCATTAGTCCGAAGAGATGGGTCTGTTAAGAAGGTAAGAGCTAAGGAGCTATTTGTCTTTAAAGGATTGGGTAAGATTAAGACTACGGAAGTAGAGAATGGCGATCTCTGTGCAGTTACAGGTATTGACGACTTTGAAATTGGAGATACAATATGTCCAGCAGAAGCACCATCGGGCTTAGACGCTATTCCAATAGATGAGCCTACTATGAGTATGGTATTCACGATTAATAATTCACCTTTCTTTGGTAAAGAAGGAGATTTCGTAACGTCCCGACACATCAAAGAGCGTTTGGAGAAGGAGACAGAACGGAATCTTGCCATGAGGGTGGAGGTAACAGAGTCCCCTGACATTTTTAATGTTTATGGTCGTGGTATCATGCACTTATCAGTACTAATTGAGACCATGCGGAGAGAGGGTTATGAGCTACAAGTAGGTAAGCCAAGAGTGATCATAAAAGAAATTAATGATGTAAAGCATGAGCCAGTAGAAGACTTGACCATTGACTTGCCAGAGCATACAGCCGGTAAGGTTATAGAAGCTGTTACTCAGCGTAAAGGTGAGTTAAAAGTTATGGAGCCCAAAGGAGATCTGATACACTTGGAGTTCACCATTCCTTCAAGAGGTCTTATAGGATTAACAACCACATTGATGAACGTTACTGCTGGTGAAGCAATCGTCGCACATAGATTTAAAGATTTTGAGCCATGGAAAGGTGATATTCCATCAAGGAATAAAGGTGCCATGATTGCCATGGAACAAGGTCGAACTTTTGCTTTTTCGATCGATAAGTTGCAAGATAGAGGAAAGTTTTTTGTAGAACCGGGTACAGA
>CACLQQ010000026.1 GCA_902609095.1 uncultured Bacteroidota bacterium
TGTAGGTACCGAACTATGCTCTGCTACACCCCTCCATAAGGCACGTATTTCTTTAATATCTATAATAATTTTGAATTTTTTTGTCCTACAAAGTTCCTACTACAATAGTACAAAAAAGGTGTAACCAATGGTTACACCTTGCTTTTCAACCACTTACATATGCCAATGAATGGTTATGTAGTGATTCCGCCAGGATTCGAACCTGGGACCTACTGATTAGAAGTCAGTTGCTCTATCCAGCTGAGCTACGGAACCTGATTTAAGGCTGCAAATATATATCTAATTCTTACATTTAGAAATAGTATGATGGATAATTAAAAAGCTACTCTCCTACCCAGTTCGGCTTTCTCTTTTCTATGAAGGCCGTAGCACCTTCTCGGAAGTCTTTTGTTTGAGCTAAACGGCCAAATCCTTCTACCTCAGCTGTATAACCTGAGCCAGCATATCCAGCGTTGATAGCCTCAATTGCTTTTTGAATTGCCAAAGGAGCTTTCTTCGCAATTTTCTTTAAAATGGCCAATGCACTCGATACCTCTTCGTCTGCTTCGCAGATTGCATTAGCCAAACCTATACGATGAGCTTCTGTAGCGTTGATCATATCACCTGTCAAAGTTAATTCCATAGCCTTAGATTTACCTATCAACTGTGGTAATCTCTGTGTACCTCCATAACCAGGTATGATGCCCAGATTCACTTCTGGCTGTCCAAACTTAGCATTGGCTCCCGCTATGCGCATATGGCAAGCCATAGCCAACTCACATCCACCACCCAAGGCGAAACCATTAACTGCAGCAATAATAGGCACGTGATATTGCTCTATCACAGTGAAAATGTCTTGACCTCTCTTAGAGAGGCTCATCGCACTATCGGAGTCCAAAGTAAGAAACTCTTTGATGTCAGCACCAGCAACGAAAGCCCGATCACCTGACCCAGTAATCACAATTCCTCTATATTGAAACTTCTTGATGCCAGTCGTGAATAAATTAATCAAATCAGTAAATACTTGTACATTCAGCGCATTTAGTGATTTAGGTCTATTGATTGTAACTAATAAAAATTGGTCAATTTCTTTGAGAAGCAGAGTTTCATACATATTACCTATTTGATTGAAAGATCTTGAAATGTGATTGATTTAACAAATGAATTATTTACGCTCATAAGAATTTACAGTTCCCATTAGATCTGAAACAAGCAACATAGGATACTGACTATAAATAACCGGAAACTGATCATTTTCAAAATGATGAGATTCCCATTGACTTTTGAAGATTTTTAAAACGATTCTACAGACCTTTACAAACCGTTCTAAAGGAGGTAAATTAGATCTTTTTTTTGCTGCTATATCATTCAGGAATTGATCAAAATCTTTCGAATCATATAGTGCATACTTATGCGGATAACAGAAGCTCAAATATTGAAAAACAGTTGACTCATTATGATAGTGTGGCGTCTTCTTATATATAGATTCTTGACTATTCTTTTCTAACCAGTTCATATGAAATAGAAATCGGTCCACCCTACCTGAAAAGTCCTTGTGTTCGACATACAAATCCCTGAAACTATCACGAACCATCTCTGGTCCATACGTAGCAAATGCAATCAGTGACTCTATAGGATAGTAATTAGAGCGACTCCACAGTTGATGATCAATATTCGTAGAACGGTCTATCATAGAATTGATATCTTTAACGGTGAGATCCCAATTCGTGACATACTGTTGTTGCTGTTGATATAGATCCTCCAGAGCTTCAGCTCTTTGATCAATTCTGGACAAGTACTGGTGTATTCGTGCCTTAAGAAGTGTGAGATTCATATCAATTCTATGTTTTTGTTATCGTAAACCATTACATACACTATGAGGGTAATCACCCTTATACCAGACTGCAAAGCAACTTAAGTTTGATCAAAAAAAGTACCCATGAACAAAATACTGATCACTTTAGTGAGTATCATTCTATTAGTACCTGCTTGCCAAAATGGTAAAATCAAGCAATTAGAACAAGATTTAGTCAATAAGGAAGACCAAATCCAACAATTAACTGATCAAATCGACCACCTACAACTGAGTAATACAAGTTTATTGGATCGTCTATCAGATATGTCTGTAATCAATAAGACAGAGGCTAAGAGCATTCAATCATCATTAGAAAATATCAATCGTCAAAACTCATACATCCAAGACCTCAGCGATCGATTAGAGGAAAAGGATTCGATAAACTTTGCACTGGTTACTAATCTCAAGCGCTCCTTAATCGATGTAAATGACAGCGACTTAGAAATCAAGGTAAAAGGTTCTGCCGTCTATGTATCGATCTCGGATAAGCTACTCTTCCAAACAGGTTCTACCAAGGTTAATGAGGCATCCTATAATGTCTTGGCTAAAGTAGCCAGTGTCATAAATGATCATGATCAGTTAAATGTCTTAGTAGAAGGGCACACTGACAATATTCCAATTAAGAATAATCGAGTCAAGGACAATTGGGATCTAAGTGTACTTAGGGCTACATCAATAGTAAGAGTATTACAAGAAGAGTACTACGTAAATCCTGAGCGCTTGACAGCTGCTGGTCGGTCTTCATTCATTCCAAAAATGAATAACTATACGGATGCTGGTCGATCTAAGAATAGACGTACAGAAATTATAATGACCCCTAAGATGGATCAGTTCTTTGAGTTATTAGAAAGTCCTGAGTTAGCAGGCTGATTCGAATAAATAGTTTTCACTTTTTCAATAGCCTTTTAATCGTAAAGTCATAAATGGTGCTCAATCCTAAAATGGCTAAAACGATAAGAATATAAATAATCATTAGGGCATATTTTATACCATAAATATGCCCCTAATAATGCACAGTATCTGCACGATAAATGTTAGCAACTAATATTATTGACAATCGTGTTTAATCTGTAGTTTAGGAACATGAATCCTGAGCTGGTAACTATCGAGGAAAGTTGGAAGCAAGCAGTATGGGATGAATTTAAGAAGCCATACTTTGATGAGATCAAGACAGGAATAGAGCTATCTAAGTCTCAAGGAAAGGCAGTATACCCTCCTGGTGGATTGATTTTCAATGCCTTTCAGTTAACCCCCATTGATCAGGTTAAGGTTGTAATTATAGGTCAAGATCCTTATCATGGGCCAGGTGAAGCTATGGGTTTGAGTTTCTCAGTACCTAAAGGTGTCAGAGTTCCTCCATCCCTTAGAAATATTTACAAGGAACTATACTCTGACACTGGGATTGCTATACCAAATCATGGAGATCTCTCCTCCTGGGCAAAGCAAGGAGTACTATTACTCAATGCCATGCTGACTGTAGAACACAAATCACCAGGGTCTCATAAAAAGATCGGCTGGCAACAATTCACCGATGCAGTAATATCAAAGATATCAGAATCAAGAACTGGAGTTATATTCCTATTGTGGGGACGATTTGCTCAGCACAAAGTGGATCTGATCGATGCGAATCGCCATCATATCTTAACCGCAGCACATCCTTCTCCTTTAGCAAGAAATGCTTTTTCTGGATGCAAACACTTCTCTAAAACAAATGATCTTCTCATTAAACAAAATAGGTCACCTATCAATTGGTCATTGTAAGAAATAGAGCAATGAATAAACAAGAGACTTTTGCAGGTGCATTTATGTTTTCGTTAGCCATCGCAGTAGTTCTGGGAGCTTTTGGTACTCATGTTTTAGAAGCTCACATTTCTGCTAAGTATATCGACATCTATGAAACAGCTAGCTTCTATCACTTTGTACATAGCATTGGAGGATTGATTGTTATACAATATCTAAAGAGCAACGCACCTAATAAGATTAAAACCATCTCCATCATATTTCTCTTAGGTATACTCTTATTCAGTGGCTCACTTTATATATTATCCATTCATGAGATTTTCTCAGCACCTGGTCTAAGGAAACTTGGAGCCATTACTCCGATCGGAGGTCTTTTATTCATCATAGCGTGGAGCTATGCGGGATGGCTTATAGTTAAGAAGTAAGACTTATTACATTTTCCTTAATGATGCATTAACTCTATTTAACATCTCTGCAAAGTCATAGTATAAACTGATCAGTAGCACATTACTTAACGTAGGATACTACACTAAATCAGATACTATGATAAAGAATATCACAATAGTAGGACTCCTAATTAATAACCGCACATCTAAGTGCACAGTACTCAGTTGGAGTAAAATCAGAAGTTACCATAAACAAGACCTCCATATTAGAATCTGTAGAACCAGTTAGTGATTTAAACTCATATGTTACATCGTATCAGATAGGAATAGTCGGTCAATATGACATTACCAATGAATTGAGCTTACACAGTGGACCCAATTATACGGATCGTAGATCCGATATAGGAATTGAAACTAATATCAATATTCTTGGGATAGATTTACCTATAGCTGTCTCTAATCATATTAGCTTAAAGAGTATTGATATACCACTATCTGTGGGCTACAATGTCAAACAAGATAAGAGTACCATCTATCCTCACGTAGGACTATTAAGTTCATTTATCCAGACTGGAATTATTATTCCGTAGGTCAGATCAATCATAGATTTCAAAATAGCTCATATTGAGCTACCTACAAAACAATTAAACTTGAAAGTGTTCTATGGTATAGCCTGCATAGGTTATTACTATCAGATAGGTGCTGATAGTTAGCTATTCGGTGAAGCACAATATAATCATGCACTTGAAGACGCTACAGCCCTTGGCGGATTTCAGAGCAATATCAGAAATAAAGGTTTTTCAGTAGGTATCGGCTATACAATGTCGTTTTAACCTTTTGGTCATCTGAGCAAAGGCTTAGATGGCCTCAGTTTTTGTTTCATCTATGTTCTCCTCTACCTTATTACGATTCTTGTACCAAACAAAACCTATCAACCCAATTAAGACGTAAGGTAAGGAAAGCATGTAGAGAATACCGTTATTTAAACCTTTACCAGCGGTACCGCCATTCTCTAAATTTGACTCTGCAGCAATTTTACACATAGGACATTGAGCAGCAAGGTCAAAAGAAACAATAAGAAGAAGTAAGACTAGTGTAATAGCTATGAGATATTTCATATCATAAAGGTATTCTGTAAAATAATCAGTAGCAAGGAAGCAACATCAGATATATGATTGGACCAGTTAATGCCACATATAACCACAATGGATATACCCATCGAGCCATGGATTTATGCTTTTGAAATTGATTCGTAAATGCTCTGATGTAAGTGAATAATATAAATGGCAGGATAACCGCAGCCAATATTATGTGCGATATCAACAATGTGAAATATACATATCTAATCGCTCCTTCCTGACAATATCGCGTCTCAGGTGTCGTAATGTGGTAGACCACATAACACAATAAAAAAAGTACAGAAGTAGCTAAGGCCATGGTCATGACCTTACGATGTTGATTAGCCATACCTTTTTTGATAAACAACAATGCAACTATCAATAAAAGAGCGGTAATAGTATTTAATGTGGAGTAAAGTGGGGGAAGAAAGCTGAAATCAATTGAAGTGTCAATCTTGACACGCCTCATCATTACCACTAATAAAAAGACTGCAACAGAAGCGATCCAGCTCAGCTTATTTAATTTCTTTTCTAATTGGATATTGGAAGTTAATATATCTGACATGGGGTTAATTTTCTAATTCTCTCCGAAGACGTATGTCTCGATGCTTAGGTAAAGGGATCACTACAGCAAGATGCCTGATCAGTTCCTTCGAGATGTCTTCTTCTGCTCTGTATATATTACGCACAACACCGGCTGAATCGACTAATACAAATCTATGATCAAATGACCTAAATAGACTCGAATCATTAACAAAGCGGATGTCGCGCACTTTAGTAAATAAGGACTCGTCTGAAAAACTCAAAATTTCGAAATGATCTCTATCCACAATACGATCATCAATCTCCATCAACAATCTAAGATCAACCTCTCTATTGTCGGATGCAGTATGTATCAGTGCAGCCGTTTTGTCTGATCTAACTTTCTGTATACTTGATAAGACTTTTTGAGAGACTTTTTTAGGAGCTAATTGCTCTTGACTTTCTAATCTATACTTCAGTCCTGATTTGAGGTAGAAATAAGAACCGAGTGGCGCACCAATCAGCATCAACACTACTGCGGATGCGATGAGGTATTTCATAAGATTGTTTTATATATACCGTTAATAATTCCGATAAATATGTAATACTAAATAGTCCGAGTTGTTTAGTAGTCTAAATCAGTCTCTTTTAGATTGTACATCATCCCACTCTGATCAGATAGACTACTTAAGTCTATTTCGTTTCTGTCTTGTATGGTAGTTCTATTTCCTTTCCATGCCATCCCTTCATACAGAAAGGCAATGATTGCCCATGCTAATAAAAACATAGGCAGCAATACAGACTTAACTAAGCCGGACACCTCATATTTCATGTGCATGAATTCATATACTATGAGGTATGCCTTAACTACACTGAAAATTATCATAACTCCAGCCATAATAACAGTTGGAACATGCCAACCATCAACTATATATCCTTTACCCGCTAATGCAAAAAGAACTTCAGCGATAGTTATCACAGCTAATACAGTGATAATCTTGATAGCTACCTTTTTCGACATTTCGTAATCTTGTGCCATTACTTTTTAATTTTCTTTTCTAATTATATCAGATAAAAAACAAGGAAAACAAATACCCATACTAAATCTACAAAGTGCCAGTACAAACCTATCTTCTCAACCATCTCATACCCATTCTTACGATCAACGTATAATCCAGAAGCTGCATTAATACATATGATCAGTAAGAACGCAACACCTGAAAAAACGTGAAAACCATGAAAGCCTGTAATACAGAAGAACAGAGCTCCAAAAGCTTTAGGACCAAAAGCTTGTTCGCCTTTCACAGGCGCTCCACCCTCTCCTATCATTGAATTGCCCTTCGCATCTAACACCTCATAAGGTAAATTATGCCACCCTCCATTGTGATTGTGAATCAAATAAGAATCACCAGGCCCAAATGTGTCTCCGGCGGAAATGTCGTGGCCATCTCCTTCTAAATAACGTCCATGCTCCGTATGTGTACCAAAAGGGTTCGTATGATAGGATACAGATTCCTCCATGATAAGGTTGTTCCACTCCCATGCCTGACAGCCCAAGAATGCAGCGCCACCTATTATCGTCAAGACCATCCAGAATACTACTCCATTCTTATTCTCTTGATGCCCTTCTTGTACAGCTCTAACCATTGTGAAAGAACTTGCCAAAAGAATGAATGTCATCAAAGTCACAAAAAGAAGTGGTGCATGATGAATTCCACCAGGGAAAGTACTAAATACGAAATCTGGAACAGGCCATGTAGGACTACTTACTCTTAGTGTACCATATGCTATCAGAAAGCCTGAAAAGGTAAATGCATCTGATAGCAAGAAATACCACATCATCAACTTACCATAACTGGCTTTGAATGGTTGAGAAGCACCATCCCAAGTCACCTCGTTGTGATGATCTCCTGTAGCACGCGTTAGAGTGTCTGCCATTTTATTATTATCTACTTAGGTATAGAAATATGAGTAAATACACCCACAACAAATCAACAAAATGCCAATAGTGTAGGAGTAACTCAAAATTTATTTTGCGTTTAGGAGTCACTTTAAACTTCAGAGTATAAGCGTTAATTATACCTATTAGCAAGGCTACAATACCACCTATGACGTGAAGAATATGAACCCCTGTAATTATATATAAAAATGATCCAGCGGGATTCCCTTTTAGGTCCACACCAATCGAAAATAATGTTAGCCATCCCTGATACTGCAATACGATAAAAGCGATGCCTAAAACGGCACTTAATATCAATAGAGGTTTATAAAATTTAACTTTTTCTGCTGTGAATGATCTATAGGATGCATGAAGACTAACACTGGACAACAATAACACCAATGTACTGATGAAGAAAATATTAGGAAGTCCAAACTCCAACCAATTCCCTGCTGCTTGCCTTACAACATATGCACTTGTGAAGGCTCCAAACATCATAGTGATGCTAGCCATACCTATCCACATCGCAAATTTGAGTGGATGGATTTTATTATTTGTATGGTAGTATGTAGTATTCATTGCTAAAAGAGTATATCAATAATTAAAATTATCAAGGCTAATGGAATGAAAGCCAAGGAGCTGAACATCAAGTTCTTAGCAGAGTTTAAGTTGAAATAACGATAGAATTGACTACTATAAAACAAATATATTAGGCATAGACTCATCAAAGATATGAATCCAATCATACTGACGAGTCCAAAATTAAACATGTAGAGTGTAAGTAAAATTAAACTTGCAGCATAGGCCATAGAACTAACTGCGATATTTCTGTTAATTGAACCATTCTTATTCTTAGGGATAAAACTAAATCCAGCTTTATCATAATCACTATAAGAAAGAAAGGCGATAGACCAAAAATGTGGAAACTGCCAGGCAAGCTGCAATAAGAACAAACAAATACACAACTCCGTAAGTCCTCCAAAAAAAGCCACACTGCCGATTAGCATTGGCATTGCGCCGGCAATTGCTCCTACAAATACTGCTACTCGAGAATATCTCTTGAGGGGGGTATATACGAAAGCATATAGCACGAAAGCAAACATTCCAAAAAATGATGCCACAGGATTGAACATTCCTAAGAGGGTAATTCCTGTTAAACAGAATATGCCACCGAGAAGAACTGCCGTTGAACTTGACATTTTATTCTGAACTAATGGACGATTAGCTGTTCTATCCATTAGCGCATCAAAGTCTTTCTCAAGAACTTGATTAATAATATTACTGGCTGCTGTTATGAGGAATCCTCCTAAACCTAATGTTATGACTTGTAGAAAAGTAACATCTAAACCAGAAGAAATATAAAAAGCACCAATCGATGTAATAACAACCAGCATAGATAAGCGAAACTTAACTAATAAGCAAAAGTCACTCAAAAGATTAAATGAATCTACTGCGGCCACCTTCGTACTTTGCTGATATGTGCTTTTAGCTTTCAACTATGGTTCGAATAATAAAATCTATTAATGCACCTCTTCAGCTTTTTCTTTTTCTGACAACGGCATGATCTGCGGAATGAAATCTTTTCCATCTTTACCATAGTCATAAGCCCATCTGTGCACTGTAGGAATATTTCCTGGCCAGTTACCATGTCCTGCTTTGATAGGTGTTGTCCACTCCAAAGTAGTTGCCAACCAAGGATTCTTAGTTGTCATTTTTTTACCATTCTTTATGGACCATACAAAGTTGATCACAAATAATATCTGTGCAGCAAATGTTACTATCGCAGCAATGGTGATAAACTCATTCATCGTCGTGAACTGTCCAAATGCATCGAAACTATCGAATCTGTAATATCTTCGAGGTACACCAGCCATACCTAAATAATGCATTGGCCAGAAAATAGCATATGCACCGATCATTGTCATCCAGAAGTGAATCCTTCCTAATGTCTCATTCATAAATGTTCCAAACATTCGTGGATACCAATGATAAATACCAGCAAACATTCCGAAGAAAGCAGCTACACCCATAACAATATGGAAGTGAGCTACTACGAAATAGGTATCATGAAGTTGAATATCAATGGCTGAATTGCCTAAGAATATACCTGTTAGCCCACCCGATATAAACATTGATACAAAACCTATGGCAAAGAGCATCGGACTATTGAGTCGAATGTTCCCTCCCCACAGAGTAGTTATCCAATTAAATACTTTAACCGCCGACGGTACGGCAATAATCAGTGTAAATATCACGAAGAAGTTAGATATAAATGGATTCACCCCAGACATAAACATGTGGTGAGCCCAAACTATAAAGGATAAAAAGGCTATTGCTAATATAGAATAGACCATAGCCTTATACCCAAAAATGGGCTTACGAGCATGGACTGATAATACTTCTGAAACTATACCCATTGCCGGTAGGATGATAATATATACTTCAGGGTGTCCCAAGAACCAGAATAAATGCTGATATAATACTGGACTACCACCTACATAGTCTAAAGCCTGACCATTTATAAATATCTCACTTAAGTAGAAACTGGTTCCTAATGATCTGTCAGCAATCAATAAGAAGAAACCAGAGACTAATACTGGGAAAGATAATAAACCGATTATAGCCGTAACAAAGAAAGCCCATATTGTAAGAGGCATTCTCCAGAGACTCATTCCCTTAGTTCTAAGGTTTAATACAGTAGTGATATAGTTAATACCGCCTAATAGTACAGAAACTACAAAGAGAGTTAAACTTACCAACCACAAGGTCATACCAGCTCCCGACCCTGATGAGGCTTGTGGGAGTGCACTCAAAGGAGGGTATGCCACCCAACCACCTGAGAATGGACCTGTTGATAAGAACAACGAGAAGAACATTACTAGTCCTGCTAAAAAGAAAAACCAGTATGATAACATATTCAATAAAGGTGACGCCATATCTCTCGCGCCTAACTGCAACGGAATTAAAAGATTACTGAACGTACCACTCAATCCAGCAGTCAATACAAAGAATACGATTATCGTACCATGCATCGTAACTAAGGCATAGTAGAACTGCGGATCCAAGGTACCTATTCCTGTCTCCTCGTTCATCATAATCCATCTACCTAACATAGGTTTAAGCCATGCTAAACTTTCATCAGGAAAACCTAATTGAAGTCTAAATATGACAGACATAGCAGATCCAACTATCGCCCAAAACATACCCGTAAATAAAAACTGGCGTGCAATAATTTTATGATCTAAACTAAAAATGTACTTAAAGATGAAGCTTGACTTATATTTGTCCTCATGGTGATGCTCATGAAAATGATCATCATATCCTTGCTCCTCAATTAATACTTCCTCATTAAATGTTGTTACCTCTGACATTGGTAGATTTTTAGAGATTTTGAGAAATAATTTTCATTTCAATACGACGGTTATTTTGTCGTCCTTCCACAGTGTCGTTAGTGTCAGCAGGTATTGTTTGACCATGTCCTACTGCTTTGAGTCTTTCGCTGGTGATACCTTTTTCAGTGAGATATTGAGTTACAGCAGTAGCTCTCTCTCCTGACAAGACAATATTGGAGTTAGCATTACCAGTATTATCAGTATGTCCAGATATTTCAATCGCTATGTCATTATACTCTGACATAATCTTAGCGACATTATCTAATTCATATTTAGAATCATCTTTTAATTCAGCTGAACCAATATTAAAAAATACATTCTTAAGATTTATACTTATAGTTGATGGATCATCCTCTATCAATGCAGCTTCTACCTCAGATAATAATTCTTGAGATCTGGCTTCTACCTCATAAGGTAGCAACTGAGCTTTGAAAGGATCATCATTTGTATTCCTAATGTTCTGAATGTAATATCCAGTTTGAGAGTTGAACCACTCATCATACTCCTCTTGAGAAACGATCTTGACAATACGCTTCATAGAATAGTGCCCTTTCCCGCATAACTCTGCACAAGCTAATTCATAATCGAATAACTCCCATTTCTGAGGACCATTTGGATTCTCAGGATCTGCCGGTACTTGCCATTCAGGATATTTGCTTAATTCTTCCCTATACTCTTCTGTTGTTTTTGTAGGCGTAAAAACAAAGTATGTAGGCAAACCTGGAATTGCATCCATTTTTAACCGGAAGTGCGGTAGATAGAAGTTATGAAGTACATCCTTTGCAGTAATTCTTACTCTTACTTTTTGGTTGACTGGCAAGTATATTTCTGTAGGATGGAAATCATCAATATTTTTTGGATCAGACCAATCTTGACCAAGTGGATTATTCGCCAGATTGATCAATCTGAAATTCTTAGTACCTAATTTACCATCAGGACCTGGATATCTTATATCCCAAGCAAATTGATAACCAGTTGCTTCAAACTCTAGCACTTCTGCATTCGGATCAACATCTGGCATTACTTCATTCCAAACTACCAATCCGTTGGTTACTAAGAATACCATAACCAATGCAGGTACGATTGTCCATACTAACTCTAATTTGTTGTCATGAGAGAAAAATATACCTACTCTGCCTTCAACCCTCCTGTACTTATAAGTAAACCAAAAAAGAGCAACGTGAGTAAGGACAAAAACTATCCCAGTAAAAAACAATGTAGTATTGAATAAGCTATCTATATCGCCTCCGTGAGCAGAAGCCGCTTCATGAGGGCCATAACCCAACATTGAATTTTTATAATAAATAGCTGAAGCAACACAATAAACTAAGAAGGCCACACAGAATACCATTAACCATTTAGCCTGACTATTAGTAATACTGCGGCTAACGGCTTCTTCGCCTCTGATCTTTGCAGTAAGGTCAGTAACACGACCTATTTGTACCACAACAACCCCAAACAGTAATATTATTCCGACTATTAAAAGACCGATCATATTATTTTTTTATACGTGGTGATGTAAACTTTCTGATAAATAAGGATCATTCTTAGGCACTAAATTTGACTTACCTAAGGTGACATAAAAGAAATATAAGAACGCACATAAGAAACCTATCATCGTTCCAATTTCTAAGAATCCTGGAAGTGAAAATCCTACCTCAAATGAACTAACCGCATGATGCCCTGCACCAGCAACAGCGTGAGCTGCTCCTTCTCCATGATCAGTAGCCTCCTTGACCAATGTAGCTGCATTAGACCCATGACCATCAGGTGGCATATGACCCGAACTATGCCCACCATGGTGGCCTAAAACTTCATGTGCTGTATGTAGGGCACCTGGTTTGATCATCAAAAAGAAATCAAGCCAGTGACCAAAGATCACCAGTAGGCCCACAAAAATGAGCGTTCCAAATTTTCTTTTCGTGTCATTTCTCATCAAAATGAGGAATGGTAGTACAAAGTTGATAACTAAGTTGGCATAGAACAATATAGGATACTGATCTTGTCTTGTTTTGAAGTATACCGTCTCTTCTCCGACATTAGCATACCATATTAGCATATACTGAGAAAACCATAGATATGTCCAGAACACACTAAATCCAAACATAAACTTACCCAAGTCATGGAAGTGCTCTAGACTCACGTTAGGGTAATATCCTTTTGATTTCATGAAGATCAGTATTAAAATTGTCATGGCAATCATAGACACGAATAAACTCGCACCAGAATACCAAGCAAACATTGTACTGTACCAATGTGCATCAATTGACATGACCCATTGCCAAATTACTAAACAAACCGAAAAACCTGCTATAGGAAGGAAAGTCGCTGTCCAAAAGCGATTCTTAAAATGTTGTTTGTAATCCTTGTCTCTCACAGCATCTTCCTGAATAGAAACCTTGCGTATTTTATAAGCAAAGAACATCCACACTGCAACAATTCCGGTACTTATAGTATACCAGAAATTGTTAAGGAAGCTCGACTTGTGCTGTAATATCTTATCCGATTCAACAGACGCTTGGTCTGCCCAGTGGTATAAATGATGTATATCAAATACAGTTCCTACAGCAATAATTGCCATAAGGCCCAATCCTACCACTAAAAACATACCCATTGACTCCCATACTCTCTTGAAAACAATATGCCATCCTCCCCATGCTGTGGTACACACAGAGTAAAAGAATACTGCCATTAAGGATATGCCTGTAAAAAAAACAGAATTATGGAGGAAATTAGTCCAGAATCTGGTGTGCAAAGCATCATCATTCATCCACGTAAGAGCCATAGATATGAAACCCACTACGATACCCGCAAGAAGTAAATTTCTTTGCTTATTAGAAACGGTATAAGTCGTCATCTGCATGTCTCAATTATCTTTAATCATGATTTGAATCATGATGATCATCAGTTACATGATGCCCAGCATCATGAGTTCCCACATCATCAGTTACTAATGCCACCTCAATCTCAGAAGCAGGTATATCAATATCATTCAGTGTATTGATATCTTCATTGTATACTAATTTCAATTCTTTAGCTTGAAGAGATCTGATATAGTGAATCACTTGCCATCTTTCTTCAAAGGATAACTTGTCCTTATAAGCCCCCATAAGGTTCTTACCATACATAATAGCATGGTAGTATCTACCATTAGAGGCATTCAAAAATTCCTCTAATAAAAAATTAGCTGGTGCCACTGGATAAGCACTGCCATCTCTGGCGAGATATCCTAATCCATCTCCCTTCTCTCCATGACAGATACCACAGTAAATGTTGTAAAGTTCTTTAGCATCGGACAAACCTTCATCAGTTATAGGATAAGGGTTATTGATCAATTCAGCTGTTGCACGAGATCTTTCTGCATCTGAGTCACCATAATGATACACCGGGCTCTTAGCTGCATTAGTTCTTGGGATAGTCCCAGCTACTGGCAACTTAGGCTGAACCATCTCGTAATACTCATCTTCAGAACCCCAAGTGTTCTGATAGTAGTAGTTGTAATAGTTAGCCTCGTAAGCGATACTGTGACCCATATCTGGCATATATTCACTTCCCGTACTATTCTTCCCTGGCTGTTGACAAGCAAAAAGCAGGACTATGGAAAAGTATAAGACTATATATTTAAAGTTGTTCATGTTTTTATTCGCTTAAATAATCTTATTTGAGATTTCTGTTGCACCGGTAGCTTTCAAAAAGCTTTCAGCATTAATACTACTTACTGAATGAGTATCAAATGCTATACAAAACTTATCATCCGTGATTCTGTCGTGTAAAATTGGATTCTGCACTCCAGGTCCTAATCCACACACTGTGTAGAAAGTCACTACCATACCTATAGCTGAGAACAATACTGTTAACTCAAAGGTGATTGGTATAAACGCTGGAACAGACCAATATGGCTTACCTCCAAAAATAATAGGCCAATCTTGAGTAAATATCCATGTCATTCCAAGGAATGCCGTTAACGTACCTATCGCTCCATAAATAAAGCCAGCAATATGTAATCGGGACTCTTCTAATCCTAGCAAGGGATCTAATCCATGAACAGGAAACGGTGTATAAACATCATAAATGTCAAGATGATCCTTATTAGCTACCTTGATGGCATCCATCAAGTCAGTCTCGTCATCGTACAAACCGAATATTACTTCTCTATTCTTTGTCATAGTTAGTGGCTTTCTAAGTGAGCGTGATGTGTATCGTAAACTTTTCCTTGGGTAACTGCTTCTTGGTAATCATCCATTACCTCATCATGATGTTTCGTATTTGGCGCTAAATACTGGTCTCCAGAAGACTTAAGTATGGACTTAATCTCTGCTACAGCGACCACAGGAGCCACTCTCGTAAAGAGTAAGTATAGAACACCAAAAAATCCTAATGACCCTACGAAGATTCCTATCTCTACCCAGGTTGGCACATAGTATGACCAACTTGATGGTAAATAGTCACGTGCAAGTGTAGTCGCAATAATTACAAATCGCTCGAACCACATCCCGATATTGATGAAGATTGACATAAAGAATGTCACCCAAATATTCCTTCTTAGTCTCCTTGACCAAAATAACTGAGGAGATACTACATTACAGAACATCATCCCAAAGTAAGACCAGTAGTATGGGCCAACAGCTCTGTTAAAGAATGCAAATTGCTCATATATATAACCAGAATACCACGCTATGAACAATTCTGTCAAATATGCGACCCCAACAACTGTACCTGTCACTAGAATTACTTTATTCATAGATTCTATGTGGCCAATAGTGATGTAGTTCTGCAAACTTAATAGCCTACGGGTAATCAACATCAGGGTTTGTACCATTGCAAATCCTGAGAATACAGCTCCTGCAACGAAGTATGGCGGGAATATAGTGGTATGCCATCCTGGAATAACTGAGGTGGCGAAGTCAAAACTTACAATCGTATGTACTGAAAGAACTAATGGTGTAGCTAATCCAGCTAATACCAATGATAGTGCTTCCCAGCGCTGCCAATGTTTAGCAGACCCTGTCCAACCAAAACATAAGAAACTGTAGATTCTCTTACGAATCCCCGTAGCTCTATCCCGCATGGTAGCGAAATCAGGTACTAAACCTGTATACCAGAATAATATAGATACCGTAAAGTATGTACTAATCGCAAAAACATCCCATAATAAAGGAGAGTTGAAGTTAGGCCACAGAGATCCTCTCGTATTAGGATATGGGAATATGAATATAGCCAACCAAATACGTCCCATGTGAATGAGAGGATATAGCCCAGCACACATTACCGCAAAGATGGTCATCGCCTCTGCTGCTCTGTTTACCCCTGTACGCCATTTCTGACGGAATAATAACAGTATCGCAGATATCAGTGTTCCTGCATGACCTATACCAATCCACCAAACGAAATTGGTAATATCCCAACCCCATCCAATAGTTCTGTTTAGATCCCATGTACCGATACCGTGCCATATGGTCCATAGTATACAAAACACCATGAATCCAGCTAATACAGCAGAGATACCGAAAATAGCTAACCACTCCTTTCCAGGAGCACGCTCCGTTGGGCTAATGAGATCTTCAGTAATATCGTGGTAAGACTTATTACCTTGTACTAGAGGTTCTCGTAATGGACTGACTGTTGCACTCATAAAGTCAACTATATATTTTTAAGATAATTCTAATACTTCGTCTCTGTTATTCACCTTCATAGTGTAGGTAACAGATGATCTAACATTTATTTCTTCTAATACAATCATGTTTAGAGGAGATTCCAACTTGTCGTGGAATTCACCCTCTTTCATATTGGTATCACCAAAAGTAATTCCTCCCGTAGGACAAGCCATTTGACAAGCAGATTTGATATCGCCATCTCTCAACTGTCTGCCTTCAACCTTAGCTGTCAATTTACCTTCCTGTATCTTCTGTACACAGAAACTACATTTTTCAATAACCCCTCTTGATCTTACAGTAACATCTGGGTTCAGAACCATTCTGGTCAAGTTATCAGCACCGAAGGGGACACTCTCACCGTTCACATCTACCTGGTTAGCAGGGAACAAATCAGCGGTAGTATAATCTAACCAGTTGAATCTTCTTACCTTGTAAGGACAGTTGTTAGCACAATATCTCGTACCGATACATCTGTTATAAGTCATCTGATTCAAGCCTTCGGAACTATGGTTAGTTGCATTTACTGGACAAACATTCTCACATGGAGCATTATCACAATGCTGACACATCATAGGTTGATATACCACATTAGGGTTCTCTACATCCCCGTAGTAATATCTATCTATTCGTAACCATGCCATTTCTTGGTGTCTAGCGACTTGTTTCTTCCCAACGACTGGAATATTATTCTCAGCCATACAAGCAATAGTACAAGCTCCACAACCAGTACATGCATTGAGGTCCACATGTAATCCCCAGTGGTGACCAACCTCATACTTTTCTTTTCTGTAGGCATCATATGGATATAGCGTTTCTGCATTTAATCCTTGGTGATGCTCTCGCTCATTTTGTAAATCTTCAACTGCTTGCTCAAGATTATCAATATGTGCCTTTCTAATAATCGAACGACCTACTAATGAGCCTTGATAACCAGCAAAGATATTTCCATATCCTGGAGCTAAAGCAGCTTCATCAGCATTGATCTCTTCTCCTTTCTTATTATCAGCAGTAACACCCATAGTATGGTGGTACTGTACACTACTGAACCATTGTTCTTTACCGATTTTATTACTCAACTGAGCACCTGTTGCATAATATTGTGCTAGTCCACCAGACAATCTGATAGAATCGTTCACACTTACCCCAACATTTTTTCCGGCATCTCCGATTTTTGATCTTCCATAGCCTAAAGCTACCGCAACTGTACCTGGTGCTTGACCGAATTGCTGTACTACTGGTAGAACATATTCTTTATCTCCGATGATCAGCTTAGCTAAATCTCCATCACTAAGATTATTGAATCCTTTGAATTTCTTAACTCCATCAAATCCAACAGGAACAGTCAAGTAGTTACCCCATGCACATCTGGTTACTGGATCAGGCATCTCTTGTAACCAAGGATTATTAGCATGTTCACCATTACCTATAGTCAAGGGTTCAAAAAATTGAACTTCTAAAGCATCTGAATCTTCTCCTTTTGATACTTTAGACAATGCATCAACTATATCAGCGCTAAAATCTTGCCCTAACCCAGGGGCACTATAGCTATAAATTCCATCACCTAACACTTGGTCCCAGAAAGTTGAGAAACTCAAATATTTGGATTGATTGGCGAATAATGAAGACTCCCAATTTTTCTTGAGATAATCATAATACGGCTGATCAGAATTAGATGCTTTTCCTAACCATACCATCATTGACTCCTCACCCTGACGAGTGTCGAATAAAGGACTAATAGTAGGCTGAATTAAACTGACTTCTCCACGCTTAGCTTCAACATCTCCCCAACTTTCTAGGAAATGGTGTATTGGAGCAACATGAGAACATAGAGCAGCAGTATCATTTATATCATATGAGAGAGCTACAGAAGCATTCAAACCAGATATCACCTCAGCTAAGTCTGTCATACCGTATTCGAAAACTGGATTACAGTTATTGAATATAACAACATCTACTGTGCCTTTTTTGATATCATTGACTAATGATACTAATCCTTGCTCGTTACCTTGTCGTTGTAAAGAAGCATTATCGAATGAAATAGTAGCGCCATAGTTGCTTAAGGCTTGATTCATGGCATTCACCAAAATCTGCTCAGACAGATTATTACTGCTACTAACAATCAATGATTTACCTGCGTTTTTCTTTAATTCAACAGCCAAATTTGATAATGCCTTCTTAACAGCTGCATCTATTGAAGAAGCAACACTTCTTGTTCCAGATATTGCTGAATACAAGTAGGCTATTGCTTCACCTTGCTGAGATGGCTTCACCAAGATTCTGTTGTCAGCGTTAGAGCCTGTCATACTCATCTGAGACTCTACCTGAACGTGCTTAGAAATTTTTGGATGATGAACATCCTTGACAACTCTATTCTTGGTGTAATGGATCGAATATTCAACCGGAGATATCCATGTACCTAAGAAATCCGCGTTGAAACTGACAATTAAATCAGCCTTGTCAAAGCGATAATTAGGGATTGCTCGATCTCCGAATGTTATTTCATTAGCACTGAGCATCGCAGCTGATGAAACGGCATCATACTGAACTAAATCGACGTTAGTATACTTAACTTTGAGGTCATTAATAACTGCCTTAGCTGTAGGACTAAGAATTGACTGCGACACTACTCTGATACCCTTAGCTGAATTTAAGGCTGAGATAACATCTTTATCTAATTGATCCCAAGTAGCTGCTTCTCCATTGATAGATGGATTTTTAAGCCTATTCACATCGTATAAACTCAACACTGATGCTTGCACTCTGGCAGAAGTTCCGCCATGAGTTATGCTCGAAAGATCATTACCTTCGATTTTGATAGGCCTACCTTCCCTGGTCTTAACCAAAATAGGACAACTATCACCACCACTTACATATGTTGAAGCATAATAAGTAGCCACACCGGGGACAATCTCTTCTGGCTTAATTACATAAGGGATTGCTCGTTTTAAAGGGATATCACATCCTGCTGCTGCGGTTGCGGCACTCACACCGAAACCTAACATCTTCAAGAAATCCCTTCTATTGCCACCTAAATCCTCCACAACTTCAGGATTTCCTAAGTTGTCAACTAATGATGGATTTTGGATTTCGTTTTGGGCATTGGCTATGAAAGACTCGTCTCTATTTAAGTCTTTCTCTCCAACCCATATATCTCCAAACTCTTGTTTCATGCTCGTGGTTTACGCTGATATATGATTGTTAATAGTGGCACTTTTGGCATTCTAATCCCCCTATGTCCTCCACTGTGATCTTTTCTTTTTCTCCTGTAGCTAATTGCTCATGATATAGCTCATAATTAGCATAGTAATCATTTCCTTTGAAATCAACTTCTGTTTGTCTATGGCAATTGATACACCATCCCATACTCAATGGTGCATGCTGTGCTACAACATCCATTTCTTCTACTTTCCCATGACAAGTTTGACATTCAACTCCACCTGCAACGACATGCTGTGCGTGATTGAAATAAACGTGATCAGGTAAGTTGTGAATTCTAACCCACTCTATAGGGCCTTGTATTTGCTTCTTCTGCTTGTTAGTCAATGAAGTAACTATTCCTTCCCACTGAATATTCACCTCTTTAGCACCCTTCTTATCCAAATCCATTAAATCGTTATCAGCTAAATACTGATCCGTTATCCACTTTCTATAGATCGCTTCGATTTCTTCAGTGGACAGATTGTCGTAATTCTCGATATACTGATTGTTTTGCGGGTCATATCCAACAGAAGCATAAATCTTAGTTAATTCGGCAGTTCCAAAGTTACTTCCGTTTTTAATCGCACTGTGGCAGTTCATACATGTATTAGTCGCAGGAATCACTGCATGTTTTGATCTTCTTGCACCATCGTGGCAATATTGACAATCGATACCATTCTCTCCAGCGTGTATGGCATGAGAGAAGTTAATTGGCTGATCTGGCTCATAACCTTGCTGCCTTCCTAAACTAATGGCATTAGTCACTGTCGTATAACCTCCAAAGATCACTGCCGCCAAAATCAAAAGACTGACAACTGGTTTAGAAAATATCCTTTTGAGTATCGGTTTCTCAACATAATCTACATTGTCTTTAGCAGCAATTAACTTATTCAGACCGCTGATGTAATTCATTAATATCAAAGCAAGTGCTCCTAAGGCAGCCAATAATATCCAGTAAAGCCAATTGTAATTGGCCTCAACTATCTCTCCTGTTTCACCTGAAGACGCTGTAGCTGCCTCAGGGACTTTGGTATATTCTTGATTTATGTAAACTAATATGGATTCGATATCCTCATCTGTGAGATTCGGCCATGGAGTCATAACAGTCGGCTTCCACTCCTCCCAAAGCTCAACCGCTCGCGGGTGACCGGCACCAATCATTGCTTGACTATTTCTGATCCATCCGTAGAGATCTTCTCTTGGATAGTCAGACCATCGATCTTCAGTACCACCTAATGCAGGGCCCGTACCGGCAGTTTTCATGTCTTTTGCATGACATTGGGCACAATAATTTCTGAAGAGCGTCTTACCCACATCTGCAGATGGTTGAGCAATCACCGTTTGTGACAACATCAACATTAATCCAAAAAAACTTATTCTACAGTGTTTTAGAATCATTTTCGTTTCTTTTCTCACAGTTTTACCGTCAGTATAATCTGAATTTTGGCGCAAAATTAATCCTCAAAGCCCATTTATTACAACATCCTCCGTTCACCATTTTTATTCAGACTCAATACAAATAATCTATACCGATACCTCAGCCTTGATATGTGGATAAGGGTTATAATTCACTAATTCAAAATCTTCATATCTAAAGTCCTCTATCTTCTTAATATCCTTGTTCAAAAGCATTTGTGGCAATGCTCTTGGCTCGCGAGTTAGTTGCTCATTAGCCTGCTCTCTATGATTACTATATATGTGTACATCTCCGAATGCATGCACAAACTCGCCGCACTCTAAATCGCACACTTGAGCAATCATCATCGTTAACAGTGCATATGAAGCTATATTGAATGGAACCCCAAGAAATGTATCGGCAGAGCGTTGATATAATTGGCAAGACAACCTCCCATCTATAACATAGAATTGAAACAAACAATGACATGGCATTAAGGCCATATCTTCTAACTCTCCGACATTCCACGCACTGACGATAATCCGTCGGGAATCAGGATCATTTTTAATCATATCAATTACCTGTTGTAACTGATCAACAACTCGTCCATCTGGAGTTTTCCACCTTCTCCATTGTTTTCCATAGACAGGACCGAGGTCGCCATCCTCACGAGCCCAATCATCCCAGATTCTCACCTTGTTCTTCTGTAAATACTTGACATTGGTATCTCCATTGATAAACCATAGTAACTCATGGATGATTGATCGGAGGTGAAGTTTCTTAGTGGTAAGCAAAGGGAAGCCTTTCGCGAGATCGAAACGCATCTGATAACCGAAACAGCTTACAGTACCAGTTCCTGTGCGGTCACTTTTAGCTCTACCTTTAGTCAAGATATGTTTTAACAAATCGTGATACTGTTTCATCTCCTTCGGTTGTCGGCGCAAATATGAAATAAATTATTCACATATATGATCATTTCATATATGTATTAAGTAAAATATTCTTCAATAATTGACACTGCGCTAGATGATTATTCTTTTGTAACTTAACTATAACTGATTAATATATTCGTGAAGGATTATTTGCTTATAATTTTCGCTCTTTTGGCTTTCCTGAATCACTCAGTGAGACAAGAACTGATGAGATGTACTTCTCAGGCACCAAAGCATTTTTATAGCGATGAATCTTCTGAGATTTTTGCCTATAACAGAAATGAGATCATCATTCCAGTTATCTTTCATGTAGTGTAGCATAACCCTGAAGAAAATATCTCTGAAGAACGGCTATTAAGCCAGGTACAGGTTCTCAATGATGATTACAACAAGTCTAATATCGACATAATCAATGTTCCAGACCGATTTCAAAAGAATGTTACCAATGTATGTATCCGATTCTGTCTGGCACAACAAGATCCTGATGGAAACCCAATTAATGCAATAATCAGAACTCAAACTGATATAGAAAATATCGGAGGACGACGAGAAACAGAAAGTGATTTTAACTTACTAAAATCATCAAACTTAGGTGGATCCGATGCATGGAATACTTAACGATATCTAAATGTATGGATCAGTGCCAGAGATAATGTAGTCGCTGGTATAGCTACATTCCCCACCTCACCAGAAGCTGGAACAGATCAGGATGGTATAGAATTAGACTTTCGTACCGTTGATGTATCCGACAATGAAGATCAATATAATCTGGGCAGGACATTAACAAATGAGGTAGGACATTACTTAAATATAGAGCATCCATAGGGGCGAACAGCCAGCTACTTTAATGAAGGAGATATGGTTAATGATACCCCAGATCAAGGAGAGCTCTATTTTGATTGTATCAAAGATGAACGATCAAGTTGTGGCTCAATTGATATGGTCAATAATTTTATGGGTTTTGTTGATGATGCCTGCCTTTTGTTTTTCACTAATGTACAGAGGGACAGAATGATAGATGCCTTGTTCAAATATCGGTATAGGCTCATTTCATCAGGTATATGTAATGATTCGCAACCCGTACCCCCTCAACCATTATAGGTGGCTGTTCTGAGACAAACTCCTTTTGGGTATCAGATTAATCTTTCTTTTTTACCTCAACAGAATTATCGTCTTGATTTGTATAATAGATCAGGCCAACATATTTGGGGTGAATCGCAAAATGGTTTATCCATACATCCTATAGATACCTTTGGCTTATCTACAGGAATCTATTTTCTTAGTTATACCGCAGATGGCATGGAACAAGCCACAAAATATTTATTCTTGCTAATTGATGAAGCTTGCATCAAAGGCGGTTCTACCACTCTGATATTTCAAGAAGTCGGAAAAAGGAGCTGCTTTCACACCAATGAAGAAGGAATAAGTATCAGCTTGAGGTTGCCAACTGATACTCATGCGCCAACAGTGCAAATCTCTGTTGAGCGTGAATGAAGGATAAACCCATCTCTTATTCTTAATATCATATGATAAGTTTCCTACAGTCATACCCCATTTTTCTGTGAGCGGTATGTTACCCGTGGTCAATTGAATACTATGAGTTTGAACATCCCAAGACTTAACTCCCCTATTGTCGATGAAGCCATATCGAAATACATGCCGAATTCTGGCTCCCTCGAACCACGAAAATAATTCTGGTAGTTTGTTTGGGTCTCTTTTTTTCTCAGTCTTCGCTCTTGATGGATCCCCACCATATAAAATTATGTCCCGAATATCTTTTAATGAGAAGTTAGTTGCTAATGAAATATTCAGTGCATCTAATCGCGCCAATCGTTTACTTTGCGACCATACAGTAGTATTAATCCTGCCATTTGCAGTTTCAATGTATGGGTCCAAAGTTCCTTGAATGGATAGGTTTGAAATATTCTTAAACAAATTGGTATTTGCCGAAAGGCTGATTGTAGACCAGTTCAAAGAGTCTGCTTGCAGGTTATAGTTACCAGATAGATTCATCGTATTAAAGATCTTGAACTTCTTTTCGGTGCTATCTTTCTTATTATAATATTTCCCCTCAAATGTATTAGCTAAATTATAAGTAATCGACATGCCTCCCCGTTGTAGTGAGGAATTCCTAAATAGAGTCTCACGGTCACCAGTATTAAACGGATCACTGGGGCTGAAAGGATTGTATCGTACTTGCTCATCGATTGAGACTTTTGGATCAAAATCAAAGTATTCATAGTATCCTTCAGTAGATGGTGAATAACTTAAGCCTATAGTGGGTCTCAACTGATGTCGTAAACCTCTCAGCCACCCTTTCTTAAATTGTAATGTGCCAAAAATATTAGTCGTCAAGCCAGCACTGACCGATAGATCTCTTAATGGAGTAAAGCCACCTACAGCCCTATTCTCTATTTCATTGTTTTCATCACGTCCAAGCTCATAAGTCTGCAAATACCAAAACTCGTCGTAATTAATGTTTGTATTAAAGTTGAAGTTCTTTAGCAGCTTATATGATGCCCCCACATCAAACTCATGTGTAAATCCACCTCGGAAACTCTCTAAGGTCTCTTGGGTAAATAAAAGCGTATCAACAGTGCTTACCTTGTTTTGAAATTTACCATTATACTGAAAATTGATTTTCTCGAACCATTTTTCATTGGAGGAAGTCGTCTTGTTAGACTTAAAAGGAAATATACGGCTCATCCTCAACTGAACATCTGGAATGGTAAAGCTGATACTCCGATTTAGTGTATTTTGACTGTGGCTTATCGCTGTAGCAAAATTCAGATTATCCGACAACCGATATGAATAACTGAAATTGGAATTAATCTGGCTATTTAATTGAGACTGAGCATCCTCATAATTTCTCCTATCAAAATCGTTAACTGTAAATCTCAATGATCCGCCAATTCGCCTATAGGGATGTGCCTTCCCATCCTGATTATGATTAATAGAAATACTATAGGAATTCTGAATATTAGGCTGCACTTGCCCGGCTACATCAAGCAACTGTTTAGAAAAGCTAAGATTTACCGCTCCACTATACTTATAACGTTTTTTATAATTGGCATTAGTCGTAATGGCCCATGAACCTCTCGTGTAGAGATCTGCCCGTAATGTAAGATCTGCGTATTCACTCATGGCAAAATAGTATCCTAAACCTCTAACTCCTAAGCCCAATTGAGGGCTTCTATATATCGGATCTTGAGGAAATATTAGACCAGAGGAAGCATTATTGAAATTCATCAAAGGGACAAATGCAAAGGGCATCACCAAAGGCGTAGGAATACCAGCCAACTCCATATTAGATGGACCAATAACAGCCAAACGATCCGGAATAAACTTAAGCTTCGTTGCTCGAACTCCCCAGTGAGGATGGTCTAAGTTACAACTCGTAATCAAAGCATTACGATTATAAATCACATCTTCAATGTGTAGGCTATCATCTTCGCCTCTGACAAATTTGGTTACCGCTCCATGTATATATAGGTTGTTTTGTATAATGTTGGCACCATAGATAAGCCCTTTTTGAGAATTAGTGTTAAATAGGATTTCTTCAGCCTTCGCATTTTGGCCTCCGGACTTAAAAGTTGCATTAGGTAGATTTTCATTTCGCCTGTGTGCCCTAATGTTATTGGTGGTGAAATTCAATTCTATGTAATCAGCGGTCACCTCATAGTCAGTATAAGTAACGAAGGCCTCTCCATAGAGATGAACCTCGGTTTGATCTTTTGAAAAAGTCATAGAATCTTTTGCTCCATACTCGATAGGTGTATTTAGCTTACTGGCTATACCTTCTCTACGGGATTGCTCGGACTGATTATTTGGGGAAGCATTTACTTGATTGAGCTTCATAAAGTCCTGATAATTAGACACTTTTATCTCCGGTTGAGTCTCTGGTGTTGAGATCGTAGAATCTGCTTCTAAAGGTATCTCGGGAGTAGGCATAATAGTGGTATCCACCTGCTGCGCTAAGGTTATCATTGGCGTAAGGAAGCCCACAACAACTATGACTAAGAGATACCTTAACAATTATGACCTATGAATTAATAAATAATTTCCACTCTGACATGTACTAAGCTATTGCCGCACAAAAGTCGCTCATAAAAAACAAACGACCACCCAACACTTAGAATTATAAGCGTAAAAAGAAAACGTGCAAATCAATGAGCCCGTTGCTTAGAACATTGATTAACAATTTTTGGACCATTGACCATTCTTCTACTTTTCTTAATGTTTTAATAAGTGGACCGATCTTATGAACTATCATGCTCAATGTGCGCTTTGCAGCACAGAATTGGATAAATATGAAATTTTGAATGACAATTAGATACTTTATTAATGTAATTGTTTGCACACACTGGCACTTCTACCATTCGAAACTTTACTTTTATCTCTGCAATTTAAAATCATATGACGAAAGAGCTCAAACTTGGAATATTAAGTATACTTACAATAGCATTATTTTTATGGGGCTACCAGTATCTGAAAGGGAAAAACATCCTTGGCAAGGTTCAAACTTTTTCAACAACCTACAATAATGTCGAAGGATTGAAAATAGCTGCACCTGTAGAAATCAATGGTTACGTTGTTGGATCAGTATCCAAAATATCTTTAAATGCTGTAGCTGCTAAGAAAATGGATATCACTTTTGATGTTCAGGGTGAATGGAAACTTCCTAAAAATACTGTCGCCAGATTATCTGCCGATAACAGCCTTGTAGGCTCTAAGAAAATCATATTGGATTTTGATGGAGTCTGTAATGGAGATTGTGCTCAAAATGGTGATTTTCTTGAATCAGGCTATAGAGGAATGATTGAATCTATAGTGGGCACCGAAGAGCTTAAAGATCATTTATCTATATTACGAGAGGAATCATCTCCTATTATAGATACCTTTCTCAACAAGTTATCAAACCCCAATGCTGACAATGCCATTAGCAATAGCTTACAAAATTTAGAAAGTACGTTAGCCAATATGGCTGATATGACCAATTCCTTTAATAGGGTTATAAACGCTTCATATAGAAATCTGAATGAGACCATTAAGAATATTGCTGTAGTGAGTGGCTCGTTGGCAAATACAAATGACGATTTGGAGCAGATGATAAGCAACTTGTCTTCACTCTCACAGCAGATTGTTGATGCAGACTTAGGCAATACGTTGAGTAAAACCTCGACGACTTTTGATAACACTAATGATTTACTGGAGAACTTGACCACAACTGTTGATAAAGCAAGTGGCTCGTTTGACCATCTAAACAATTTGCTTGCAGATGTAGAAAATGGTGAAGGCAGCATAGCCAAACTATTACAGAATCCAGAGATCTATAATAACCTCGAGAACACATCAAAACACATGGCGCTATTGCTACAAGATCTCAGATTGAATCCGAAGCGGTACGTTCGATTATCTGTATTCGGAAGGAAAGGCAACGAATATATACCTCCTGAAGAGGATCCAGCATTCGAATTACAACAGACACCTAAGAATTAAGTCAAGATATTGACCTCAGGCGATATATGGATTCCATAAGTTCGCTCTACTTCTCTTTGGATGAATTGTGAAAACCGCAGGATCTCCAGACCATCTGTAGTGCCATGGTTAACGATGACCAAAGCCTGACTGACATGTATTCCTACATCACCTATTCGATATCCTTTGAGTCCACTTTTATCTATCAACCAACCCGCCGGTATTTTAACACGCTTTTCATCTACTGGGTAAGAGGGCATATCTGGATGACGAACAACTAATTTGTCGTAAATGCAATTTTCAATTATCGGATTTTTAAAAAAGCTTCCGACATTCGGTAAATCACTAGGATCTGGTAATTTAGTTTGTCTAATCTTCACAACAGCCCGGCTGATATCCTGAATCGTTATCTCTTTAGATTCTAAGCTTGATAATTCTTGTTGAATAGCTCCATATGACAAACGTAACTTATGATGATCAGGCTTACTCAACTTCAGCACGATGTGCGTAATGACAACTTTATTCTTCAGTTCGTGCTTGAATATACTGTTTCTATATTCTAGGGCGCAGTCCTCCGCCTTAATCACCCTTTGTTCTAAACTCGCTCTATCGATTACACGCACCTCTCGTAGAACGTCAGAAATTTCTACTCCATATGCTCCGATATTTTGTATAGGAGCTGCTCCGCATTTGCCAGGAATCAAGCTGAGGTTTTCTACCCCACCCAAATTATGCTCAAGGCACCAAAGAACAAACTCATGCCATATTTCTCCTGCGGCAATCTGAACTAATACGGAAGTTTCATCTTCATCTATTATTTCTATACCCTTATTATTGATTATAAGAACTGGTTGTTCTAAATCATTAATAATTAGAATATTACTACCACCTCCTATTATTATCGATTCTGGTTGATCTTTAAGCTTTGCAGAGAGGTCGGCAGTGTTATGTACAATTTGAATAGACCTACAACTATGCCCGACCCTAATCGTGTTATATGAGGTTAAAATACTGGGTAGTCGCTTACCCATTTTCTAAAAATCAGAGTCGCGTGCCTCTTTGAGGCATGGGATATTGAAATCATAGCCAATACCTATGCTGATTGTATTAGCATCTAAGTCTGTATTGAACCCATAGCAAACCAATCCATGCAGATTAAAGCCACTTAGGCCAAATCCAAAATCTGCCTCTATGATATAGGTCTTATAATAGGATCTTTCTACGCCTTGTTCAGATAGATCTCCATCCAATCCAAAAAGCTCTGTTCTGGTGTACTGAATTCCGCCTCCTATAGAAAATCCAAATTTCCCATCTCGATTGAAATTGCTCAAACCTGCAAACTGTGCTTTAACTATGATCGGAAATGAAACTGCGCCTAATCCTTTAAAGTCTCCAGTGCTTAAGGCAAGAGGTGAAAAAACAACAGCTGCTTCTGGTGAGATAGCAAAGCCATCTCCCCCGAACCAAAGCTTTGGTCCAATACCAATATTGAGCAACGCACTACCAGCCGATGGAGAGGCAATATTATCAGGAGGGTTCTTATATCTCGAGTATAATTCAGTCTTAGCGGTTAATCCATAACCTATCTGAGCACTGACCCCAGTTACAAAAATGAATAATACAAAAGAGGATAAAATCAGCAATCTCATAAAATTACATTAAGACATACTCACATTGAACTGTAGATTTGCCAAATTCTTGTAAATGCCATCATCTTTTTGGATTAGCTCCGTATGTGAGCCGGACTCAGCGACACTTCCGTCATTAAAAACGATTATCCGATCCACATCCTTAATCGTAGCTAATCTATGCGCTATTACAATGGATGTTCTTTTCTGCATAAGATTGTTCATAGCCTCCTGAACGACCTTCTCTGATTCAGCATCTAATGATGAAGTAGCCTCATCTAATAAGAGTATTTTAGGATTCTTAAGTATGGTACGGGCAATAGCTATACGTTGTTTTTGCCCCCCAGATAATTTCACACCTCGCTCTCCAACTATAGTCTCTAATCCCTCCTCAAAAGAGCTAATGAATTCCCAACAGTTTGCCTGTTTAGTAGCTTCTACAATCTCCTCATCAGACGCATCAGGATTGCCATACAATAGGTTCTCCTTTATTGTTCCTCCGAATAAGATGATGTCCTGAGGAACCAATCCGATACTACTTCTTAGTTGTGTAAGATCATACTCTCTAACATCGACACCACCAATTGAAATCATACCTTCTTGAATATCATAAAATCTCATCAATAGCTTAATTAGGGTAGATTTTCCTCCACCGCTCTGTCCTACAATTGCCACTTTCTCACCTTGAGATATCTTGATATTCACATCATCTAAAATCTTACTTTCCATCCTGGAGGGATAGGAGAACCCAACCCCATCGAACAATATATCCCCTTCAAATGAAATATGATCTGGCAAATCAGAACTATCACTTTTCACTTTGATTTCGACCTCTCGTTCTAATATCTCTTTGACTCTTTCTGTCGCACCTAATGCACCAGCCAAGGTGGTATACAAATTACCCAAACTCGCAATAGCTCCACCAATCATCACCGTATAGATAACGAACGATAGCAGACTCCCAGCTTCCATTGTTCCATCCTGAACCATGTAGGCACCTCGCCACAGTATGAATAGAATACTACCGAATAATAGGAATATAATAAATGCAAAAAACAAACCCCGAATCTTGGCAAATCGAAGTGATATACCTACCATCTTTTCTACGCTATGGCTATATCGGTCAGATTCAAAGAGCTCATTGGCGAATGCTTTCACGATAGGGAAATTTTGTAGAGTCTCTTCAACAATCACATTCGTCTTGGCTAATTGATCTTGCCGTTTCTTAGATAACCTCCTGATGTAGCGACCAAATACCATTGCCAATACCACCACGAGTGGAATTACTAACATCATTACTAAGAACAGTTTAGGCATGAGATAGGCTAATACTACAATTCCAAAAATTAGTATGAGAATTTGTCTCACAAATTCTGCCAATGTTATGGAAAACACAGACTGTAGCTGCTCAATATCCGCTGTTATTCTACTCGTTAACTCTCCAACCCTGAATTGCTCAAAATAATCCATAGGCTGCCCAATCAACCGATTATAGAGGTCTCTCCTCACATCAGCCATTCCTCGCTCGCTCACATTGGCGAAAAGTATTGTTTGAACAAACGATAACAGTGCTCTGAGTCCAAGGGCTACCAACATTAATAAGCCCCATTGATCGAGGGTTAAATGAAATTGGGTTTTAGCTCCTGTTGCAGAATTCACCATTTCACCTGGAATACCCATAATGACCATCATCAGTAGACTCCCTATGACGAGTAGAATCAATGCCCCAATGAAATAGAGTCTATATCTCCCAATGTATCTGAAAATACTCAAGGCATCCCTTAGACCTTCTTTGGTAACTTTTTTATTGGTTTTATTTTCTTTAGACATTATGGTTTGCCCAAGTTAAGGTAGTGTTTAATCTGCGCCATGGTTGAAAAGTTCAATGCTCCAGAGGATAAAAGATCCTTGTCTTGCTCTGGATTGTAAGCTAAGGTAGTTATACCCGCTGTTAAGCCGGCATTTACACCAGACATTGTATCTTCTATGAGGATAGCTTCGATTTCCGTACATTTCATTTTGTCTAGTGCAAAATAAATTAAAGCAGGATCAGGTTTCCACTTTTGTATATCATAAGCACTAAATATATGCTCGTCTTTAAAATACTGATTTATTCCTGTCGCTGATAAGCTTATTTTCATTTTCCTATGAGGTCCATTAGATGCAATGCATTTAGAGGTTTTGACAGATTTTATAAGTTCTATTGCTCCTTGTATTGGCTGTAATTCTTTTCGAAATAATTGAACACACCTCTGTCTATAATCTTCTTCAAATGTGTTTTCATCAAAAGGTCCAATATGACTGGATATGAAATCAGTAATTGCTTTCATATTCTTACCAGCAAACGCCTCCATAAGTGCTGAGTGTGATTTCTCAATACATAACTCTCTCATCATAAGTGACAATATTCCCATTGTAAGTGGTTCACTATTGACAAGCGTACCGTCGCAGTCAAATATTATCAATTTGTATTCAGTCGGATGCACCATTACTGCAAAGAAAAGGCATTCTGCCTTGTGCCACGATATCATAATGTGCCATTAAAAATCTAATGCGAGGTAAAAATGGTCTGAACATATAGAGTTGAAATAATATTCTACCCCATTGCACTTCCACACAACATTATATTATAACCGTAATAAAATGTAGACTTAATTTAAATTGGAAGGAGAAATTAGACAAGATTTATTATGACAATCTAATTGGAACTCATATTTTGCCTTCATTATCTAACTGATTTGATTCAACTTCTTGTAAACGCTATCGCTTTTTCTAACTATATGTTTAATAATATCGGGTGGAGAAGAGTGATCAAATCTTAAATTTTTAATTAAAGAATTAAACTGTATGAAAAGAACAAAATATTTAACGAGGTTGTACGGACTGCTCTGTATAATGTTAGTTTCAACCTTAGTGCTTTCACAGGGCACAGTCAGCGGTGTAATTACTGATGACACTGGTGAGCCACTTGTTGGTGCCAACGTCTTTATACAGAATACGACGGACGGTACCATTACTGATTTTAATGGGAAGTATAGCGTTACCACCGCAACCAGCTTCCCTCTCGTAATGGTGGTAAGTTATACTGGATATAATACTCAAGAAATAACTGTCGATGCGCCTCAGTCTGGCTTAGATGTCGCTTTGTCTGAAGGTGTATTAATTGGTGAGGATATTATAATTTCTGCCTCAAGGAGGCGTGAGAAAATACGAGAAGCACCTGCTTCAGTATCTATTATAACAGCCCGCAAGTTAGAAGCTACACCGAATGATAATGCTGCTCGGGCAATTATAAATGAACCAGGAGTATATGTTCAACAGCAAGGTGCAGGTCGTGTAAATGTTCAATTAAGAGGGGACGGTGGAATCTTTGGATCAGCGTCATTCCCGATTTTGGATTATCGACCACTCTCTGGTCCAGGTTTAGGTACATTCGATAACTTAAACTCCCCACTCAACAATATTGATATTGAGAGAGTCGAAGTGGTTAGAGGACCAGGGTCAGCTTTATATGGTCCAGGTGTAACCTCGGGTGTGGTTCATTTCATCAGTAAATCCCCAATAGACAAACCAGGAACTACAATCGAATTAATCGGTGGTGAATTAAGCACTTATGGTAGCTCACTAAGACATGCGACCAAAGTATCAGATAAATTCGGTTTCAAAATCAATGCAGTTGTTAAAAGGGGTAATGAATTCACATATGATATTAACGATCCTGTTGATGCTGCTATGATCGCATTAACTCAGAATACAATATCCGCTCCAGCAATCACAAACGGTATTGTTGATGCAACACAGCCGGCCACTCAGATTTTATCTGCTTCAGATTTAGATCCAGATGGTGATGGAAACCCTATTCAAGACTATTGGAGGCAATTTGTGTTAAATGGTACTTTAGAATTCAGACCACAAGATGACCTATCTGTTGTATTATCTGGTGGAACGAACAATGCGTCAGCACCTTTCTATAATTCGCAAGGTGTAGGTCTATCGCAAGCAACAGAGACTTGGGCGCAAGGTAGAGTGCGAAAAGGAGGATTTTTTGCCCAAGCCTTTTGGTTGAGGAATGATGGAGGTCAAGGAAATAACCCTACTTTCCTTTATCAAACAGGATCTACTACTAACGTTGATAGAACTCAGTTAGAGGCACAATTACAATATAATTTTGATACTCCTGGATTCTTAGATGCAAAGTGGAGTGCTGGTTTTGATTATAGATTATCAACTAATGATACCGGCAACACTGTCTATGGCCGTGAAGAAGATGATGACGACTTCAGTATTGCAGGTGGATATCTCCAGACAAAATTAGCACTTGGGGATAAATTAGATTTAGTATTGGCTGGTAGATATGATCAGTTCAACTTCTTAGACGAAGGTGCATTCCAACCAAGAGCTGTATTTGTTTACAAGCCTGATCCAAAGCACACATTTAGAGCAGGATTTAACCGTGCTGTAGGAGCACCAACTCAATTACAGGTAAACATTGATTTCCCTGTGAACAACATTATTCCTGGATCATTTGATGTATGGTTAAATGGTAATAAAAACCCACAGACCTTTAATAATCCTACCCTTCAATGGTTTAATGGTTTAATTCCATCAACTCCATTAGGTGCAGTCAATGGATTACCACTAGCGGTTTTATTAGGTGTTGAGGCGGCCCCAGGTGTAACGCTTAATCAGGCTATTGTTGGAGGATTAACAGCGGCATTAGCGGCTGATCCAGCTACTGCTGCTGCAGCACCACTTGTACAAGGTATCTTAGGTCAATTGGATGATCCAACCACAGCATTCGGCTTAGGTGTAGGTGGTCAATTATCTCCAGGTTTCAATATTTTTAATGGCCAACCATTAGGAACTCTTGATGCCCCTTCAGCAACTCTTAGAAGAGAAGATACTTGGGAGATTGGTTACAAAGGATTGTTGGGAGATAAATTAGGAGTGGCCATTGATGTATATAATAGAAGTATTGATGGGTCTACGCTATTTACAGCAATAAGTCCTACTTATATCTTATTTGGAGCGGATGGAGCCCCAGGTATTGGAGGCATTGACGGTCAATTAGGATCAGCCGTTCAAAGCTTTGCACAACCACAGATTGAACAAGCCTTATTAGGATTAGGGCTTGATGCAGCTACTGCTTCAGCTACCGCTGCTGGTTTAGGTGCCGCTATCAATGGTGCATACACAAGCAACTCTAATGCTGCTGTCAATGCACCATCTGCTGCATTTGGTGGTTTGTCCTTAGCACAACTGATTGGTGCATTACCTTTTCATGCTACTACTCCTACGGATCAAGTACCTCAAAATGGAGTGACGCACTTATCTGCCGGGTACAGAACATTTGAATCATTCAACTATTGGGGAACTGATATTGGCTTGAACTACTTCGTAAACGAGAACTTGTCATTGTTTGGTAATTTCTCTTGGACTTCAGATAACATCTTTAATCCTAATATTGTAGGAGTGGATGGAACTGAACAAACGTCAATTTCGCAGCCTACAAATAGGTATCGAATAGGTTGGAACTTAACTCCAGAATACGGCTGGAGAGCTAATATGGCATTCCAACATGATCCAACTTTCCCTGTATTCTTGGGACAATATTCTGGTGATACAGATGAAAAGAATCTCGTGGATGCAGGTGTGGGTTATAAATTTGATAATGGCTTAACTATAGCCATGACAGCTCAGAATTTATTTAATAGCGAGTATAGAACGTACCCTAACTTCCCAGCTATAGGAAGAAGAGTTTTGGGCACACTTACTTATACTTTCGGAGATAAATAAGCGTCTAATACAGATGTTAATTGAGTTATTTGATAAATGACGACTACTATCCTATAAGTAAATAGGAAATGCCTCTAACTGAGGATGCCCTGATAGTGATGGAGACCGAGTATCGGATATAAATAATACTTGCCATAGCAATCAGGGCATTTTATATGGTTATGGAGTAGCAAATAAAAATGATAAATGCACTGAGGTCCGAAGTGTGTTTGAACCGAGGAGCTTGCGTGATAGGCCAGTTTCTGGGGTTTATATTAAAGGGTATTCATAAGACTATTAGTAAGAGTTTGCTCCAAATCAGGTCAAGCATCGTTGACCAAGCTATCATAAGCCTATTATACGATTAAGTATCGATGGGGTAATAATCTGGAATGAACCTATTTATGTAATACTCATTTTATAAGTAGTGACCCAAATAAGATGAATTTTTATGCATTTAGGATGTAATTTGTTCTCATAGAAAAAAGAGTTAATGCATCAAGATTCATAGCGGTTGGTTTCGGCGAATTAATTCTTGTAGTATTTTGTGGATAGAAAGACCAAAGCAGGCAGGGTTTTAAAAAAAGAGTAGATAAAGCTACAATTCGGAATAAATGAACGGCTAAAAAAGCTCCTTGATATTAACAAAGAGCTTTTTAAAATTTTCGAATAACCGGGCATAATTCCAAAAATATGGTTGATCAGAATA
>CACLQQ010000027.1 GCA_902609095.1 uncultured Bacteroidota bacterium
TTACCCCTTTCAGGACTTGATATAGGAAAATTAGGTATTCAATTTTTATCTCAAGAAATAGAAACTGACTTAGCGTCTTTTATCCCAGACTAACTCATCAATATAATTGGGCAATCTTCAAATATTAGAGAAGCCAACGATATAGTTTTATATGGTTTTGGGAGGATAGATAAATTAGCCGCTCGAAGAATCATAGAGACTACTGGTACAGGAAAACAGCTTAGACTAAGAGCTATTGTTGTTCGGCCTAAAATGACTGATAAATTTGAGGAAGTGACTAAAAGAGCCGCTCTGTTTCAATCTGACTCAGTGCATGGAGACTTTGGTGGTACAATATCTGTTGAGACAGGTGGGGAGGAGATAATAATTAATGGTAATAGAATAAGGCTTATCTATGCTCAAAAACCAGAAGATATTGACTATACCAGTTTTGGAATTCAGAACGCAAAGGTCATCGACAACACAGGTGTTTGACGTGATAAAAATGGACTGAGTAGGCATTTAAAGCCTGAAATTGATTCAATTTTACTGCCTGCACCAGCTAAAGGTTATGTACCAAACATTCTATATGGTGTAAATAAAGAAAGTTATGACTTTGATCAAGAAAAGATATTCAGTACAGCATCTTGTACAACGAATGCTATTGTTCCTGTACTAAAAGTCATACATGACAAGTTTTTAATAGAAAAAGGTCATGTTGAAACCATTCATTCTTATACGAATGATCAAAATCTTATTGATAATTTTCATAAAAAAGCAAGACGTGGTCGAGTAGCTCCAATAAATATGGTCTTAACCTCAACAGGTGCGGCAAAAGCCGTGGCTAAAGTACTACCTGAATTAGGTGGTAAACTGAGCGGTAATACGGTACGGGTTCCTACGCCGAATGTTTCAATGGCTATCTTAAATCTTTCTCTTCGAAATAAAACGTCTGTTTAAAATGTTAATGATGTACATAACGATGCAGCATTACATGGTAATCTAATTGAGCAGATTATGTATTCTCGCTCTACTGAATATGTTTCAAGCAATGCTATAGGAATGACAAGCACTCTCACAGTTGATGCACCTTCTACAATTGTATCTAGTGATGGAAAAACTGCTATTCTCTATCTTAGGATGATTATGAATATGGATATACCTGTCAAGTGGTCAGACTTGCAAAACATGCAGCCAAAGTTCGTAGTTATATCCATTATTGATCTTCAATCTGCGCATTTAAAAGTTATCCTGTTCTTATGATCTTTTGCAAATTTCTTATAGAAATATATACAGCAGTTCTATGCCATATTTTGGCCATTACCCATGCCTGTTGAATTATTAAAAACATTAGTACTAATCCAACTCCTGATATACCAATAAATCTCTCCAATAAGAAGTATATACAATAGCCTATAATCAATATTAGTAGGTAAAGTAGCATTGTCTTGGAATGATCTCCTACCCTAGCTATAACCTGCCTATAGCCTCGTTTGAAAACACTCCAAGACCAATGACTTTGATAAATCATGATATATCTGGTTTGTGTTGACCATGCGAATAGAAATGAAAGGCCAATAAAGTACAGTATACCCAAGAAAGCAAATAACCAGACTATCATATACTCGGCTACCCAATATTCTACCATATGAAACAAATTGGACATATAAGGTATCCAGATGACTAAAGTCCAGCCAATCGCTAAAATCCAAAAGAATATACCGACTCCAATAAATCGCCGATAATAACACTTAACTCCTTGTTTGAAGTCATTAAAGTTATACCTTCTATGATATATACTATAGAGCAAACCACTTTGAATAAATGTAGCTATGAGCATGTATGCCACGATCATTAATAAGGCAACAGTAGTGATGGCACCATAATCACTTGGGAAAATGCTCTTTAAGTCCTCTAAAACGCTATAGTCATATCTGAATAGTAGCTCAATTTGATTAAGTGAATGATTGAGCTTCGAGATATATCTTCCAGCAAAGATCCCTACAAACATGGCTAGTCCTAATTGAATTAAATAGATTAACCCAATAACCTTACGCAGCTTTTTAGCCTCTCTAAATGATGATATGAGCGAATCTACACTGTTCACATTAAAAAAGACATGATTTGCATCAAATTCTGGGTCCAGTAAACTGCTCGATTGAAATATTTAAACACTGTGAATGGTGACGACTCGATGGTATAGCTGTTGTTATTAAGGTTTACATCAATCCAGAGTTTATGATATGGATCTATCTCGGCAGTGAGCAAGCGTGATTCAGAACTGATAATAAATTGTTTCAGATCAGTTGGTTGAGCCCATGTAGTATCAATGGTAGAGCCATCTTCAAAAGTAAATCTAAGATCAACAGGTATATAGAAATCCTCTAATTGCTCAACGGTGATAGTAGAAATGATTGATCCATTATGAGCAATTGTAGAAACAACAGTAGAGATAGCATAGTCGCAGACAGCGGTAGAGTCTAGCCCCAAGTTTAGTAAGCTAAGCACTTGATTAAATTCAAATTTGCTCAGCTCTAAACTGGCAATGTTCTTCACAAGAACTGCAAAGTCAGCTTTACGGGGATGTGTAAATTGATTGTTCTTAAAATAGATTCGCATCATCCTGTAAAACACTTCATCACCCATGATATGCTTTAACGATCGTAGGATCATAGAGGTTTTAGCATAGATGAGACCCTTATAATCTCCCTTGATTTTCCACGATTTCTCTGTAATCACACTGGCTCTACGATTTCTCATGCCTACATATTCGTCGCGAGACTTCGCACTATTAGATATGCGATAACCGAGGATGTCTACTAAAGAATTGTCTTCATCACCATAATAGGCTTCCATCACATTATCCTCAAAAAATGTAACAAACCCTTCATCAAGCCATGGTGCTTCTTTCTCATTATTAGCCAATATACCCATGAAGTATTGATGACAAAACTCATGTACTATTAAGGACTCTAGAGATTTAACGCCTTTAGGAAAGCCATAAAAAGAACCACCAGTTATAAACGTAGGATACTCCATGAAACCAGAACGCATCCCTAACGCTGGCGGATCCATTACCGTAATTTTAGGATATGGATATGTGCCGACATGCACTTCCATAAACTCTAAGCTATTTTTAACCGCTCCGATGATTCTCGGTACCAAGCTCTTATGGTGACCTGGATAAAACAACTCGATATCCACTCCATTCCAATTATCAGTATGGATTTCAAAGTCAGGATATGCCACCCATGCAAAATCAATAACATCATTAGCTATGAAATGATAAGTTGTCGTTCCATCAACGTTGTCATCTTGAGTTGTTCTACACCCACTACCACCAACTTTCATGTGCTTTGCTGTAGTGATAGTCATGTCATAGGTTCCAAACTCCCCGTAGAATTCCATGCGTTGTAAGAACTGATGGCAGTTCCATCCCCATACACCTGATTCGTCAGATTCATATACACCAAGTTTAGGGTACCAATGAACGAAAAAATGAAAATCGTTTTCAGCAAAGCCAACCCGTGCGATAGTCCGTGGCAACTTAGATATGAATTCTGTAAGCAAGACTAATGAGCCACCTGGAGCTATGGGATTCGTTAAGTCAATTTGAACTACTGATTGATCTTTAGGATTATTATCTAATTTCTGTATGTAGCGCTGTTGTAGTTCTTTATCAATGCCTTCCTCTTTTATTGAGTTTAACCTAATATATCCCCAATCTTCTTCAGGTTTATTGGAAAGGTCTTGTCCCATAACATTATTTATGGATCCTCGGATATAGCTACTCTCCTCATCTTTGAATGCGTTGAGATACATATACATTTCGACTTGATAAACAGTATCAGGGCTATTGTTAATCCATTCTATTTGCTGAGTTCCTGTAACAGTTTTAGTGTTATGATCTAAGGAAAGATTCATAACATAATTAGCTAATCGCCTACTGAGGATATCATTATCAAATGCACAGAAATCTTGGGCACATACAAGCTGAATATAGCTGGTCGTAATAATAAAAATGATCGGTCTCAATGATAAAAAATCTGACGTTAAGATATCAAACCGTGAAACTATTCAGCTTGTTTCTGACAGATATCTTTTATCTAATATGAATTGGTCTGGATTCTTACCTTGAATTGTACCATAGAATTCCATGACCTTACTAAGGTCAGCATTCATATCTCCTGTTAGTTGGATGGCTTCATAATGAATTCCAGCTATTTTATTTTTATAATCTACATAACCTAAACACATAGGAACATTAGCTTTTTGTGCAACATGATAAAAGCCTGATTTCCATTTTGGCTGCAGTCGTCTTGTGCCTTCTGGAGCAATAACTAAGGCTATTCGATCCATCTGGTTAAAAAAAGCAGCCATTTGATCTACCTGGCTAAGGGCAGAGCTTCTATCTTTCTTAGACCCTCTGTTAATTCCTAAGCCACCTAATGGTTTAATGATCAAACCATTAGGGAATTTAACCCAATCATCTTTGATAGCAACCTTGATAGGTATACCTAATACCCAGAATCCAACAATTACAAAAAAGAAATCCCAATTAGAGGTATGAGGCGCCGCAAGAACTACTGCTCTTTGGGCCTCTATCGGTATATGTTTGTCAACTTTCCATCCTATAAGGAACAATATGATTTTTCCTATGATCTTTTTCATGAGGCCGTAAATATTAGGTATTATTTATTCTCATGAAAATTAATTGTTAGTTCACTTATACTTTGGCCATCTCTTTTAGGGAATCAACAAAACTATCTAACTCTTCTATAGTAGTGTAAATGTTTGGAGTGATGCGACAACCTATAACTGGAGGTTCATGAATTCCAACAGTCCATATTTGATACTCTTCTAAGAGTATATTAGCCATTTCTTTTCCATTCATTCCTGAAATGCCAACGTTTGCAATGCCGCACGATCTATGCTCATCAATTGGGGTATTCACATGGATGTTAGGGATATCACGAACTTGATCTGACCAATATCTCTGTAGATATCTTAGTCTTGCTTCTTTTCGTTTCAGGCCTATTCGATTCATGTAATCTATTGCATCATTTACGGCCAAATCAGTATGAACTGGATGGGTACCTGTGTGATTTAATTTTTTGATACTATCTTCCTCAACCCCCCATTCTGCAAAAAATGGCCAAATCTTTAGCCCCATCCCTTTCTTAACGTAGAGAAGTCCTGCTCCGAGTGGAACACTCAGCCACTTATGAAGACTGGATCCATAATAGTCACAGTCCAAATCTTTGATGTCAAAATCTATATGACCGATGGCATGAGCTCCATCAACCATAACATCAACTCCATATCCATGTGCCATATCACAGATTTTACGGATAGGGAGAATATGACCCGTTATGTTAATCATATGACAGACCATCAATAGCTTAGTTCGAGGCGTCATTGCTTCTTCATAAAGCTTAACTATTTGTTCATCATCTTTAGGATGATTAGGAACAGAGACAACTTTTGAACTAATGCCATACTTCCTTTCCATTAATTTAAACTGATTTCTCATGGCACCATAATCTTGCTGAGCATAGACTGCTTCATCTCCTTCTTTCCATGGATAGCCGCCTATAATGGTGTCCAAAGATTCTGTTGTGTTTCTGGTGATTGCTACTTCATCTGTTTCAGCGCCAATCAGTTTAGCCAATCGAGCTGTGGCACGATCTTTATTCTTCCACTGGACTGTTCTCATATAGTAGGATGCGTGGTAATTAACATGCCTTGTATGATCGAGGTACTTCTCAAGAGTATACTGAGGAATCATGCAGTAATAACCATTCTCTAAGTTGATATAGTCGGGTTTAAGTCGGTACCCACTTCTAACAACTGCCCAATAGTCTTCATTGACAGCTACAGATTCTGGAGTTTCTTTATTAAGTATCAGATTCCACTGATACAGTAATTCATAGAATGTTGGCGCTGCTATCCCTGTAGTTAGGGTCTTTATGAATTTACGTTTGTCCATAATCGTTAATAATGTTCCCACAAGATAGTCAACTGAAATGAATCTCAATGCCTAACTTAATCCTTGAAAAAAGCCATATCGCATGTTTTACAAGAAAAGAATTTTAATCTCTATTTTAGTTGCTGTCCTGTTTATTACAGATCTGATTGGACAAAAAACACAAAAGCCAATACTTCACGCAAAAGAATGGATTGCTATAACAGGAAAGCCATTGGGGGCAACTGCTGGTGCCCAAACATTTATAAAAGGAGGGAATGCTATTGATGCATCATGTGCAATGCTTGCCGCAACAGCTACTATGTGGGATGTCTTGAGTTGGGGTGGAGAAACTCAAGCGCTTATTTATAATCCAAATACTAAAAAGGTCATAGGCATTAATGCTCTTGGGATTGCGCCAACAGGTGCTACTGCTGAGTTCTTTTTGGATCAGGACATGGATTATCCTCCACCCTATGGCCCATTAGCCGCTGTTACACCTGGTACTCCGGGTGGGTTAATGACAATGCTGGCAGAATGGGGAACGATGTCTTTGGCTGAAGTTTTACAACCAGCTATGGATATGGCGAAAGGCTATCCTATAGAAGCGCAGACGGCCAATAGTATCGAGCAGCATAAAGATCGAATTAGAGAATGGCCTTATTCAAAAGAAGTCTATCTGACACATGAAGGAGAGGAACGAGAAGGGCCTTATCCTGGTGAAATGTTCATACAAGAGAATCTGGTCAACACATTAACAAAATTAGTTCAATCAGAGGCGGAAGCAATTGCTATAGGTAAAAGTCGCAAGGAGGCCATTTATGCCGCTTATGATAGATTCTATAGAGGAGATATAGCTCAGGAATTAGTTAGAGGGACACAAGAACAAGGTGGGCTTATTACCATGGAAGATTTAGATCGATGGCAGGTTTACATAGAAGAACCAGAAGTAACCAATTATAAAGGAATAGACGTCTATAAATTAACCTCATGGGTTCAAAGTCCTGTCATGTTGCAAGCTCTCAATATGATAGAGGATATGGACTTTAATACCATGCCGTACAATACGACGAAATATATACATATGCTCTATCAAGTGATGAATATGAGTTTTGCCGATCGAGACTTTTATTATGGGGATCCATACTTTGAGCCGAAAGAACCTATGACGGGCTTACTATCAAAAGAGTATGCAAAAGAAAGAGCAAAGAAGATTGATTGGGAGAAAAATGATGAAAACATCATGCCCGGTGATCCCTATCCCTATCAACAAGAGCAAAATCCTTTTCTCGATTTATTAAACGGATGGGGAAAAGAGGAGACCAGTAGTTTTAGTCCTAAGCCTAATCTGTCTGATGAGTTTCCAGTGGATGATGTTTTTTATACTGGGACTACCTCTATTCAAGCCGCTGATGCAGAAGGTTGGGTGGTGTCTATTACACCCAGTGGTGGCTGGGTGCCAGCTGTTATTGCAGGTGAGACTGGTGTTGGCCTAAGTCAAAGAATGCAAAGCTTTGTCCTTAGAACAGAGGAGAATCCATATAACGTTATAGAGCCAGGTAAGCGTCCCCGTGCTACCCTTACACCAAGTATGGCCTTAAAAGATGGAAGGCCATATGTTTCCTTTGCGGTTCAAGGAGGTGATAGCCAAGATCAAAACTCGCTACAGTTTTTCTTAAATATGGTAGAATACGATATGAATGTACAAGAGGCTGTAGAAGCTGCTAATATAAATAGCTTCCAAATGCATGGTTCTTTTGGGAAACATGATAAATCGCCAGGGAAATTATTACTGCATGAGTCTACACCCTACTGGACGCGTAAAGAACTCAAAGAAATGGGTTATCAATTAGAGTTCAGCAATCGTACTTCGGGACCTTTGAATGCAATATTCTTTGACTGGGAACACGGTACCATGTGGGGCGGTAGTAGTAACCATGGAGAAGATTATGGCATAGGCTGGTAATCTCATAAATCAAATGTCTAATAAATCATGTCAAAAGTTCTCACAGATCCGGGAGGTGTGATATACTGATAGTAACGATCAATAGGCCAGAATTAAAGAATGCTGTCGATCATGAGAACGCCAGTCTTTTGGCTAAGGTTTTTTCTGATTTTGATCATAATCCCAATTATAAGATAGCGGTTTTAACTGGAGCAGGAGGGTCATTTTGTTCAGGTGCAAATCTTAAGTTAATAGCGCAAACATCAGAAAATATGCCTCAACTCAACTTAACAGGTAATGCTCCATTAGGAGTATCAAGAATGATCATGAGTAAGCAAGTCATTGCTGCTGTAGAAGGATATGCTGTAGCTAGTGGTTTAGAGCTTGCCTTATGGTGTGACTTGAGGGTAGCTTCCGAAGACTCTGTTTTTGGTGTGCTGTGCAGAAGATTCGGTATGCCACTCGTGGATGGAGGAACGATTCGTTTGCCCAGATTGATTGATCAGAGTTATGCTATGGATATGATTCTGACAGGTCGAGAAGTCTCTACTAAAGAGGTCAAGCAAATGGTATTGGTAAACCGTCTCTATGGAAATGGAAAATGATTAGAAGAAGCCTATGCCCTGGCGAAGAAAATTTCACGATATCCACAAGCTTGTATGAGATCAGATGGTCTATCATCCATAGCGCAATCGAGTCTAACAGCGGAAGAAGCTTTAATCAACAAAAGTAAAAAGTATTTGCAAGTCTTAGAGAGTGGTGAAACCTTTCTCGGGCTAATAGATTTTTATCAGGTGAATTCTAATTTGTAATTTTGAATTATATGATTACTCTTATATACAGATTTATAGCGATTTTAATATTGGTGTTTTGTTTCGGAGTTGGAACAAACGCTCAAAGTCTTATTGGAGCTTGGGAGGGATATTCGACCTCTGTAAGTGGTGAAAAGCTTAGAAATGTGATGATCTTTTCTGATAGTTATCAAGTCCTTTCAACCTATAATGCTGAGACTGGAGCATTTATACATAGTAATGGTGGAAGCTATTCTTTAGAAGGGACTACCATGACAGAAGTTTTTGAGTTTCATACTGATGATACATCGAGGATTGGCAAGTCAATTACATTTGACATAAACCTTACAGATCAAAAATTGAGTACAGCCGGTCACGGATTAGAGTTAAATAGAATTGATAATGGCGGCCCAGGAAAGTTACAAGGTTCATGGCTTATCTCAGGTAGAATTAGAGACGGGAAAACACAAAATAGGGATACAAGTCGTCCAAGGAAAACTATGAAAATGCTATCTGGAACACGATTCCAATGGATCGCCTACAATACCGAGACTAAAGAATTCAAAGGTACTGGTGGGGGAACGTACACTACTATAGATGGTAAGTATACAGAGACTATAGAATTCTTCTCCAGAGATGACTCAAGAGTTGGGATGAGTTTAGAGTTTGATTATGACATAATTAATGCGGATTGGCATCATTCAGGATTGTCAAGTAAAGGGAACCCCATTCATGAAATCTGGAGTGTCAGGACACCGGAAGGGACAAAATAAATTATATCATGAAGATTTTAGTAATAGGAGGAAACGGTACAATCGGAAGTAATGTCGTAAAAAGACTTCGTGAAAAACATAGTGTTGTAATCGCAGGGAGGAGTGCTGGAGATTATCAAATCGATATGACTCAAGAGGAGTAAATACATGCAACTATGGGAAAAATCGGCAAGTTGGATGCACTTATTTGTATTGCTGGAGAAGCTAAGTGGGATGACTTTGCAAATCTTTCTGAAGAAGACTACTACAGCGGTCTAATGAGTAAACTTATGGGTCAGGTGAATTTAGTACGAATTGGAAAAGATTTTATGAACCCAGGAGGATCGATTACCTTCTCGACGGGCATATTGGCAGATGATCCAGTGCCCAAAATAACCAGTGCGGCCATGGTCAATGGTGCTATACATAGCTTCGTAAAAGCTGTTGATTTAGAGATAGGCAATGGTATTAGAGTCAATGCTGTCTCCTTAGGATTAGTAGAGGCTGCATATAATAAATATAAAGACTACTTTCCGGGAGATAATCCGATTTAAATGGATAAGGCAGGGAATGCTTAAATAAAAAGTGTAAAAGGTAAATCAAGAGGCCAGGTTATACGTTATTATGAAAATCAATGAGCAAGCTTCGAGCATTCTTGATAGATGAGCTCAAGCTTCCTTCAAATTTGGCTACTTCTGTAGCTTCCTACTATCAATTAGTCGGGATCGACAAAGAAAAATATGTAGTCAGGGAGAATCAATATTGCAATCACCTTTGTATGATAGAGAGCGGATATTTTCGCTTTTATTCTCATTCTGATAAGAAAGTAATTACTCATTGGATTTTTGGCGAAGGAAAGCTGATTACTGACATCACCTCAATCAATTTGAGAGAGCCTGCCAAGTGGAATATTTAGGTGCTTACGGATACCACCCAGTAACAATCATACATGTTATTTTCATCTGAGCCTAAAAATCAAAAAGAAATGGATTACAGGGATTTAAATGGAAAGATCTTTTGGATATGCAATGGCCTAGGATAATGAGATGGCAGAACTACAAAAGGAGAGCTACAATGGATTTACAGGATAGAATATGACGGCAGGTAGCTATGAAAAGCTGATAGTTTAATATGAGCGTCTTGTGGACAGAACCTTAGAGGTCCAAAGAGTTATTTAGGAATCGATAATTAGAGGGTATGACTTAATCTAATTTAGAGGCAATGGAGTATCCTATCTCCTTAAGATAATTATAGGCATTGCTCATGGAGTCTTCTATATTATCAGCTATATCCATAACCGCATATTGAAATTTTAATTTACCCTGCACAAATTCTACCCTCCCCCCTACTATTCCCATTGGCTTGGCATATTGTTCACATAGATGGTGAATATTTCCAACTACCTTGCCCTGGTATGAGGTTTCATCGATTTTACCCTCGCCAGTTATAACTAAATCTGCTTTTTCCATCATTTGAACTAGTCCTGTTTCTCTGGATATTATACTGAAGCCGTCTTCGAGTTTAGCTTTACATAATCCTACTAACGATGCCGCAACTGCTCCTGCGGCTCCCATCCCAGGTATATTCGAAATATCCTCTCCAATTAAGTCATGTATGACACTCGCATAATTCTTTAAACCTTGATCTAAGTCATCAATCATGTGACACGTAGCACCCTTTTGTTTAGCATATATCTGTGCTGCGCCATTTGGTCCATACATTGGATTAATCACGTCGCACAGGACAGTGATGTTGATGGAATCAAAATTTATTGTGCGGGGTATCTCAATAGATTTGATCTTTGCAAGACTTGAGCCATTCGGACGTAGCTCTCTATCTGAGCTATCCAAGAAGGTGTAACCTAAAGCTTGAGCAATACCAATCCCAGCATCGTTCGTTGCACTCCCTCCTATGAAAAGAAAAACACGATTGAATCCTTTACTTATCGCATCCCTGATCATTAATCCTGTCCCATAGGACGAAGCATTCATGGGATTCCTCTCATGCTCTGTGAGAAGTACTAATCCAGATGCACTGGCCATCTCGATAAATGCTGCATTATCAGAGTGATAATAGTTTGCCGATATTGTCCTGTACAGTGGATCTAAAGTCTCTATCTCTACCCGTGTTAAATCTATATAATCCTTAAGAAGCTCAATTGATCCATCTCCTCCATCAGCTAATGGATGTAAGATTATATCCAAATCACTCCTTGTATCAACAATACCTTTTTTTAGAGCTGCGCAGACTTCTTTGGCAGAAATAGAACCTTTGAACTTATCTGGACAAATAAGTATCCTCATGAGTCATATAGTTATGTAATGATCTTGCAGCACCAAGACAAATAGCTTGTTCTCCAATGGTCGTTGGTCGAACCTCAATATCTATTCTATTAAAGATTGATGTAATATGAGGCCCAAAGTAAGGCCATGCCTTAGATATATTTCCTCCAATGATAATAGCCGTTGCACCAAACTTTTTAGCCACAGGAGATAAAAACTCTATCAGGTTTACGCGGAATTCTGTAAAAAGAGACTCCCTAATAAATTCATTTGACTTATTTACGAGTTCTTTGACACTCCCAATATTATGATGATATCCTTTTGCTCTTCGCACAAACCATCGGGAAGAAAAGTAATCATCTGTTTTTTTCTCTTTATATGGTAATTGGTATACTTCGCCTCCCTCTGGAACAATGTTGTTATCTGTTATAACTTCACCTTTAGAGATAAACGAGCTACCAATACCGGAGCCAAGTGTAATTGCCATCATTTTATCGTGATGAGGATGGAGTCCGTAGTAGTATTCTCCTAATCCACAGCAAGCAGCATCGTTATCAAAATATATCCGCTCGCATTTACGAATATGCTTGCTCAACTCAACTTTTAGATTCATTCCTTCAATAGGTTTATACTTAGCGTTTAAGTGAGATAATACGATACCTTGAGGATAGTTAAAAAGTCCTGGTATTGCTATAGCTATTGTGCCATCAAAGTTAGCGGCATTGTCTATTGTTTTTTGAATATTCTCAGCCCAAAGGTCTAAGACTTCTTCTTGTCCATATGAGCTTATGTCTATATGAGTAGTAATGTATTGGCCGCTTAATTCGCCTTTGGTGACGTCCAATACCCTTACACTACTTATGTGACTCCCCCCTATGTCAACTCCTATCATACCTCGATTGATTTACTAAGAATGTCTTATGCCAAAATCTGAGTAAGAAAAGCACTCAATAGAATTATAAAGATGAAAAAGCCCAAGAGTATATAACTTTCTTTACAATTTAAGTCAGACAACGTGAATTGAGACCTATCCAATAAGGATTCATCTTTGGCAACGGCTGGTTTTATATAGCTAACAGCATAGGCAATAACAAACGCAAGGATGAAGCCTGTGAAGTTGAGCCATATCCAAAATATTGATATCCCAGGATCAAATCCTATGATATTCTGCATGGTTTGAGAGAATAACAGATTAATAAGTACCGATATTATTATGCCCGTTTTCATGCCTGTTGAACTGATACTCTCAGAAAATATAGCCAACATAAAAGTGGCTAATACTGGACCGTAGAAAACTGAGCCAACGGCATTAATAATCTCTATGAAAGGATAACAATCGCTCCCTCCAAAAAGGAAGGCCACACCGATACATATCACTCCCCAAAATACGACCATGTATCTTGAGTAATTCATATAATTCGAATCATTGATATATCCCTTTCTTTTGAGAATGTCTTCGACAGTAACGACAGAAAGTGAGTTAATTGTAGAGCTCAATGACGACATTGCGGCGGACATGATTCCGATCATCAGTAATCCGATCAAACCATGTGGAAGGTATTTCAATATGAATACTGGCATCATGAGATCTGCTTTCATACCATTGTTAGCATATTCTATTGGAAAATGCTTTTCTGTTACTGATTATATCTCTGAGAGAAACTCTGGAGAGATCATGACCAAGGAACCTATCAATATACCCATAATGCAGTATATCATCACAACTGGAAATCTCAGCAAACCATTAGCTAAGATGAGTTTTTTGATTTCTATAAAAGATATGGCGAAGGTATTCATTGATTTTATGCATCACTAACGATCTTAGCCACGATCTTACCAGTTGTTAGTGCATTAATCTAATTCAGTAGTCCAGTTGATCGGCAGACTTCAGTCTTATATCTTATTCTTGGGGTCTCGACTATAGCTTTCTTTTCTACGTTTTTCTTATATTTCAAAGCTGCTAATAGAAGGTTCTCTGAGAGATCCATAAACGATAATGACTTAGCTTCCGAGTTACGTAGGTGGGGAAACTGGCATTGAGGCAGAATATACTTGGAGGCTATAGCTGTCATATGTACAATCTTCTTGATCTTTTGAATTAAGTTTTACTCATACTATTCGGCTCATAGGTATAGAAGACATAGCTTCTACGATAATCAAATGCCTTATATATTTTTGAGTGCTTATCATGCGTATATATCAAGAGAAAAAATCACATATCATTTGGAGTGTTGCTGTAGCTATAGCTACAACCTATTTATCAATACACCTACTATTGATAGTTCTTGAATTCGTTACTGATATCTGTTATGACTGGTTAAATTGGCTTAGTACTGGGATATTGTTTTTGGACTTCTTCTTTCGACTTCGTAAAAGAAGAACTTTTTCTAAAGCAAATAAAGCAAGAACATTTTCTAATAGATCAGATTTGATTCCTTATAGACCTTTTTGGGGCTAGTCCTTTTTTAATCATTTCTACTATTCCGTTTGTTCAGCCTCTGCAAATGGCTAAACTGGCTCGCATTGCTCAGTACTTTAATCATATTATGGAAGTAGAAGTGAGACATAACAAGAGTCTGACTATTACATTTATTTTGTTTTGGTTGGTAATCGCTATTCATTGGTTGAGTTGTGGATGGATTGCTATTAGAGGTATAGATTTAGGAATTGATCATTATTCAAATTATGTAAGAGCACTATATTGGAATATTACCACCCTAACAACAGTTGGATATTGAGAGATCACCCCTGCTGACAATACACAAATGTTGTACTCTTTGTTTGTCCAGTTATTGGTTATTGGCGTTTTTGGATTCATGCTAGCACAAGTAGTCAGTGTATTGTCAAAAAAGATTCTGTAGAAACCCAATATATAGATAGCGTCGAACTGTTATCGAAGACTCTGAAACATAGACATATCAGTCGAGGATTACAGTCACTTATAATGAATTATTATAAGTATATGCGTGATGAAAAAATCGGTTACGATGAATCCGCTTTTCGTGAAACACTGCCATTGAGCTTAAGGACAGAGGCCGAAATAGCTTTGAGACAGAGATTCATTCATAAGATTCCTCTTTTTAGAGATATAAGTGGTCGTTTTTGAGGCCAGATCGCCTCTAAATTAAAATTGTTGGTAGCTACGCCCAGTGATTACTTTTTCAAAAAAAGGGGATAGAGGTGACGAAATGTTCTTGATTATTAGCGGCGAAGTTGAAGTGTTAGATGACAAAAAAATGTGACCGCGACACTTTCTGACGTCAATCATTTTGGTGAAATCGCTTTGATGGTCAGTACAACTCGAACAGCATCAGTTCGTGCTTCTCAGTTAAGTAACCTCCATAAATTGGAAAAAGAAACCTTTGATAAGGTTGTAAAGGATCATCCAGAGATAGCTAAAAAGATTAAAAATAAGATAAAAGATAGGGGTGTGATTAGATCATTATTGAATGGATTCTGACCAATATTCATTGATTTCTTATCAGATTTACAACTATTTCTAAGTTATGTGTCATCTTCTTAATTATGCTTTCTTTACAGAATAATAGATTCCATCCTGATGAAACCGTAAATGCCTATTTTGAAGTAAGGATTTCAGAGACTTTAAAGAGTTCGTTAAGTATGTTTATGATAGTTTAATCATCACGGCAGGAGACTATGTTATGGGATATGATCATGACAGCTATTACGAAGTGTTTAGGTAGGACTCCATATTTCATCAGTCTTATAAGATTATTGATTTAGAGTCGGAGGTAACTCTGTTTTAGCGACGATTAAGATCAATTCTATTAAGCATACGTTCTTCAAGAATCCAGATATAACTTGTCTATTTTGGATTTCACTTATTAATGAAAACATATCTAAAATAGAACCCTTAGATTGCCCAGATGCCGTTTGATCCTAATGGACACAAGAAAGAGATTCACTGGTGAGTTGGATTAGTCAGCATCATTCCGATCTTTGTGGGTTTATAAATAATATCACAATGGAGGGTGCTGTTAATTATTTGAGCGCTATAAAGTTGTATCAAGAGGCTATAAATAGATGCTGATGAAACTGGTGAATTTCTTGTTATGTATGCTTATTGCACAATCCTGTCAATCGTATGAAAAGAAGACAGTCGAACCAATTTCAGAGATTAAACTGGATATCAATATAGCCCCCGCAATTGGTCAGTATGTAACAGGTGTAACGGTAGACTCTAAGATACATATTTGGTTTGGTACATTAGAGAAAGGAATTGGACGGTATGACGGTGATGAATTTAGATGCTTCACTCGTGAAGATGGACTGCCCACTAATCGTGTGACAAGCTTATATGAGGATGAAAAAGGAATTTACTGGTTGAATACAGGAGAAGGTTTAGTTAAATATGATGGGAATCGCTTTATCAATTATAGAATTAGGGATAATGATTTTCACAGTAATCTTATAAGTAGTTTTTTATTGATAGTCGCGTCCAAAAGTGGGGTGGAACCTGGGGAGGTGTTTATCAATTTGATGACGACAACATCACTTCGTTTCCTTTTCCTTATCCTGAACTGATGTACAAACTCCAATTAACTCAAAAACTAAAGATTAGATTACGGAAATTACAAAAGATGATTTAGGTAAAATACGGTTCTCGAGAGATGGTTATAGAGTATGCAGTTGTGATGGAAATAGTTACTCATTATCTCAATCCTGATAGTCTTTTATCTAATAATGTGACAGAATTAAAATTTGATCAGGAGAGTAATGTTTGGATTGGAATGTGAAATGGTAATACAGATCAATTAGGTAATTCAATTTATAAGATTTCAGGAGGCGTCAATCAGCTTTCTGGTGGTGAGCTTCGTTCCTTTCCAGTTATAGCAGACTTAAGCAATGATGATGTTTATGAAATATACTGTGATTCCTCAGGTAGCATTTGGATCTGTACTACAATTAACGGTGTCTATTGGTATGATGGCAATGTCTTTGAGGTTTATGATGTACCAATTTGTGTTATGAGTATAATAGAAGATAACAATGGCAATCTCTGGTTAGGTGGAGCAGGTGGTGTTTATAAAATTAATTCACAGAATGATTTTCAGTATGTCAATACTGATGAGCCTTGAAAATGATTGCTGGATCATAATACAATTCTGATTCTATAGATTTTAAAGAGATCGGAGTGAGTAAAAGTTTGTCTAAATTGAATTAGAAATTTTTACATGCAACAATATTGCACGTATCATTGATAATGTCATAATATTATATTAATCTTTGGCAGAAAGCCTCCTAATATATGCACTCAGACATTCAGACTGTATCCACTAATATGAGCATTGGTTGTACTAGTAATACCTTCAGTTCTATTCACAATGATGACAAGAACATTGCAATATTAGAAAGGGACATTTCTGGTCTAAGCCATGAAATAGATGTTCTAACATCTCAATCTACAAAGTTTAGACATAAAGGGACGGTTCAAGACATTTCTAAAGAAATAAAAGAAGTTTTTTGTAAACAGTATCCAAAGCTGCATTTAGATTTTATAAAACTTTTAAAGTTATTTAAAGATGTGACTGGTGCTGAAGAATATGAATTCTTCCTCCATAATGTTACAACTGATATGTGTCGCAAATTCCATACTGATCTTAATGATCTTAGGATGTTATGTACATATGCAGGTCCAGGTACATTATGGGTAGCAGAAGATAACAATTGTTCTAAATATTCATCTCATGGAGTAAATATTGATAAGGACAGCATTCACCAAGTAAAGACTGGAAATGTTGTAATCCTTAAAGGCGCTTTATACCCGAACTCTAATCCTGCAATACATAAGAGCCCGAGTATTTTAAAAAATGGAGTGACTCGTCTCTTGTTAAGAATTGATACTAACGAAACCTCTAAATTCTGGTCATGATTCCAACAACTTTTGAAGAGTGGAGAAAATGTATAGTCGAAGATTGTAAAATCAATCTTACTCCCTCATTTGCTCAGAATCGATTGATTGTATATGATAATAAGAATAATCCGGAAACGATCAAATTCAAGAAATTATATGGTGCTCAGCATCTTGATAATGTAATCCACTGGTATAAAAGGGTTGCCACTTCTTCTAATCGATAATTTGTAAAATTAACATCTATTAACATGCTTCAAAGAAAGTTCGATGACGTTGTAAAAAGTTATTTTCCAGATGCTATGGATGCCAAGGACACATCCATTCATTATTTAGGAAAGATGCAATTAGATCATAATATTGACATCTCTAAAGTGCTCATGGCGACGTCCGTTTGTTCTGATGATATCAATGTCCCGTCAACTACATTTTTCAATGTTCTTTTTGGTCCGTTTGTCATGGGTGGATTAGGAGGTCTACCCTTTGCTGGTCAAACAGGTATGACCGCTTTTGCTCATCATATACCAGACAATGGGAGTGCTTTCATTTTTTACGGACCCCATATAGGTATTACTCAGGACGGTCAATTAGGAAAAATGTATCGACCGCGTCAGGAGGAAACAGGAAACTCGTGTGGAGCACTGATGTTGGCATTAGATAGATTACAAGACTGTTCTTATAAGCCTGTGATAAATGATGATGACTATCAGCAAATGAAGCTGGAAGAGAGTCTACTGTCTTACAGAGAAGAAATCTTAGATAGTAGTAATCAGCAAAAGGCTATTACTGAAAAGACTTACGATATCATTGATAAAAAAATACACGATCATATAAATGCATGTAAAAATGAATTTCATGTAGATACAGTGACACTTTTAGGTGGTATAATTATTAATACGGATAACGGATTAGATGATTACTTCGTAACCAAGAACTTCGAAGTAATTGACCTAAACAAATTGAAGGCTGAAGCATGAATTAGGATATAAATAGAGATTGCAATGACTAAATGCTTGTACTTTATTTGTCCAACAGATTTCTTAGAAAGTACTATTGACAGTCTAACAATCAGCAAGAACTATTTTTACTCTTCTTTGGGTAATTTTTAGCTTACTGATTTGAATCAAGCAAGTGAACTAATCCAATTAATTAAAGGTCAGAAGATAAATAGGATTTACTTTTTTTGTCTGACAACAATAGATTCTTAGCTATTAAAGGTAATATTAAAAGATATACCACTAACTCAAGTGTTATAAGCTTCAATATCTAAACAGAGGAATAAAGTATCTAATATTGGACAACCGTTTAATGACAAGTACATTTTACTTTCTTACTATTTGAATAAAAATGTGCTGCAGTTTAGTAGACTCTTAGCTGATTTTCAAACATTAGGTGTAGCGGACATAGGTACTAAAATATATCTCTGTGAAGAAAATAGATTAATCGATTCTATGTCTGAGATTGTTTATACCGAGGTCGTAAGCTCTAATTAGCATAGATCTATTCTTGTATAATGAATTGTTAAATATTCAAAATGCGTCCGAAGTTCCAGTCGAAATCTTTAAGTTATTACCTCCTAATCAAATAAATACTAAACACTTAATATGTCAACCTTTATATCTATTCTTCTCTGCTCTTTATTATCCGTTATGCTCGGATTAAGCAGCCTCATTGCACAAGGTTTTCAAGGGTATTATCAATTTCCAGATATTCATAATAATACGCTTGTTTTTACCGCCGAAGGAGATCTTTGGAGAGTGTCATTATCTGGTGGTATTGCAACAAGGCTTACTACTCATGCTGAGGAAGAGCGATACGCTATATTTTCACCTGACGGTAAGACTATTGCTTATTCCGCAAGTTATGAAGGGCCGACAGAAATATATACCATACCTGTAGATGGTGGACTAACTCAGAGGTGGACCTATGAGGCTGACGATTCTTCAGTAACTAATTGGACTCCTGATGGTAAGATTGTCTACCAAACCATGGCTTACAGCAAACGTCCGGATGAGATGCTTGTAACCATAGATTTAGAATCTAAGGATAAATCTGTTGTGCCACTCTATCAAGCAAGTGAAGGCGTTCAAAGTCCTGATGGAACTTGGTATTTTATAAGACCATCAGATCATGGAGATTCGGCTAAACGCTATAAGGGTGGTACAGCACGTCAAATATGGAAGTATAAAGAAGGCGCAGAAGCCGTAAAGCTTACTACTGAATATGATGGTGAGAGCTATAGACCTATGTGGTATGATAGTCGTGTATATTTTATATCTGATAGAGATGGTTATATGAACATCTGGTCGATGTCTGAAGATGGCAGCGACTTGAAGCAACATACGCAGCATGATGTCTATGACGTCTTATATGCTAATGTTGATCAAGGCAATATAGTCTATCAATATGGGGCTGATCTTTGGATTCTTAATATAGAGAGTGGAGTCTATCAAAAGGTTGATATTAGTTTAGCTTCCGATTTAGAACAACTCAGAGAAAAATGGGTAGATAACCCCGCTCAATACATCACTGCTGCTCATCCGAGTCCAAAGGGTGATAAGGTTGTAATAACTGCAAGAGGAAGAGCTTTTGTAGTTCCTGTTAAAGCAGGTAGAGCTATATCGTTTACTGATCAAAAAGATGTGCGTTATCGAGATGCTGTGTTTTCGTATGATGGTAAACACATCATTACGCTTTCTGATGAAAGTGGCGAATTTGAGTTTATCAAATTTTCAGCTGACGGCTCTGGTGAAGTAGAGCCTATAACAAGTGATGGTAACTTATTAAGATATCAAGGTATTCCATCGTCAGATGGTAAGTGGATCGCTTATGATGACCTTGAATCTAATATGTATATACTTGATGTTGAGAGAGGCATCAGTAAGAGGATATCAACGAATCAAGAAGGTATTCGAGATTTTTCCTGGTCACCAGATAACCAATGGTTGTCTTTTGTTCAGACAGCAGATAATACAATGAGCCAAATTAAAGTGTTCAATGTTAATGATGACTCATCATTTGATTTAACAACAGATAGGGCTAATAGCTTTAACCCAAGGTGGAGTCCGGATGGGAAGTTCCTCTATTTCTTATCTGATCGAAATTTCAGAACTCTCGTAGGAAGTCCTTGGGGCACAAGGCAGCCTGACCCTTATTGGGATATAAATGAAAAAATATATCATGTGGCTCTGGAGAACATAACGAGGTCTCCTTTCAGAGAAGATGATGAATTGATGGATTCAGAAAATGAATCTAAGAAATCTGATAAGGATTCTAAAATATCAGAGGATAGTGAAGAAGATAAGCTGGTTGTCAATATTGATATAGATGGAATTCAATCAAGGATAGCTGAAGTACCCGTTAAAGCGGGTAACTACTATGGATTAGAGGTGAATGATAAGGCACTCTACTTCATGTCACGAGAGACAGGTGCTGAGGCTAACTCGCATATCAAGTTAGTTAAAATAGCTAATGAAAAGATTAAGATCACCAACATGGTTTCAGAGGTCAGTGGTTTTGAGATGACCCAAGATGGTAAGAAACTATTGGTTCGAAAAGGAAGAGATCATTATATGGTATCTGCAGGCACTGGAGCAATCAGTAAATTGAATGACAGCAAGATAGATCTCAGTGGATGGAAGTTCTCCATAAACCCTAAGGATGATTGGAAGCAGATCTATACAGATGCTTGGCGCATGGAAAGAGATTATTTCTATGATAAGAACATGCATGGTGTCAATTGGGATAAAATGCACAAGAAATATTTACCCTTAGTTGATCGAGTCACTACGAGGAGTGAATTATCTGATGTCATCAGTCAATTAATTGGAGAATTGTCAGCTTTACACACAGCTGCTCGTGGTGGAGATACACGTAGTGATAATAAGTCCATATCCGTAGCAAGTCTCGGAGCCGAGACGAGTAGAGATGTGAGTAATGGAGGTTACAGAATTGATTATATCTATAAGGTAGATCCAGATTACCCAAACCTGAAATCACCATTAGATGATCCATATCTTGATATCAGAGAAGGAGATGTAATCACTGCGGTAAATGGCAGAGATGCTTTGTCATCAGTTGATATTGGAGAATTGATTCGTAATCAAGTTGATAAACAAGTTAGGTTAAGTATCATAAGAGATACTCTCTCTAAGGACATCATCGTGAAACCAATTGGAGGAGAGTTTTGGTTGAGATATGCTGATTGGGAGTATGGCAATAGGCTCAAAGTAGAATCTATGAGTGATGATCAATTAGGTTATCTCCATTTGAGGGCGATGGGCAGTAAGGATATGAGTCAATTCGCTCGAGAGTTTTATCCAGTCTTCAATAGAAAGGGACTTATCATAGATGTAAGATACAACTGGGGAGGTAATATTGATAGTTACGTGTTGAGTAAACTCATTAGAAAGGCTTGGATGTTTTGGAAAGCACGCTCTGGCGATACTTATCATAATATGCAGTATGCCTTTAGGGGTCACATAGTTGTATTGGTTAACGAGAACACTTATTCTGATGGAGAAACCTTTGCTGCCGGTATTAGGAGATTAGGTTTGGGTACGTCCATAGGAGCTCGTACCTGGGGTGGTCAAATCTGGTTACATAGTGGTAATAGATTGACCGATAATGGTATAGCTCGAGCACCGATGATGGGAGTATATGGACCTGAGGGAGAATGGCTTATTGAGGGTCGTGGTTTTGAGCCTGATATAGAATTAGATAATCTTCCTAATGAGACATTTCATGGGAAGGATGCTCAGTTAGAGGCTGCAGTAAGGCTCTTACAAGAGAAGATTGCAGCTGACCCAAGAGACACTCCTCCAGTTCCAATCTATCCTGACAAATCGTTTAAATCAAATAGTAAGAATTAAGGGAAATCAGCTAAATGATGGTGCTAACGATCATTAACTGATCTTGATGGCTTTGTTAGCACTCATTTGACTTCCTCTTTTGGTGAGCAACACATCTATTCTGCCAAGATTAATGCCGGCCCACCCTACTTGGTTAATGGTTGTTTGGTAACCCTCATGGTTAGTAATAACTTGAGGTTTATCCATGAATGTATGGGTGTGTCCACCTAAAATGATATCAATCTCACTAACCTCTCGTGCTAAGCTTGTATCGCAGGGATATTCTTTCTCACCATAGTCATATCCCAGATGAGACAAGCATACAATGAGATTACATCCTTGAGATTTCAGTTCTTGAACCATCTCCTTTGCGACTGCATAAGGATCTTGGTATTTAGTATTACCATATAAACTGGCATTTACTAAACCGTCCAACCTGATACCTAAACCGAATACACCGACTTTAAACTTTCCTTTTTTGAACACTTGATAAGACCGTACTGAATCCCTTAGGATTGTCCTGCTTAGATCGTAATTAGAATTGATGTACGGGAACTCAGCATAATTCATAGCTTGCTTGAATCTAGCTATTCCATTGTCAAACTCATGATTCCCTATAGTTGTAGCATCATATTTCATAGTGCTCATGAGCTTCAATTCTAACTCGCCTCCGAACATGTTGAAGTACGGGGTGCCTTGAAAGACATCACCACAATCTAATAAAAGAACATGATTCTCTTGCTCTCTGATCTGTTTGATTATACTCGCCCTGCAGGACATACCTCCGAAACCCTTATTCCTTCCAATGTCAAATGGATCTATATGAGAGTGCATATCATTTGTATGTAGAATGACTAGCTTCTTATTCTGATTTAACGATGGATAAGCAAGCAGATTAGTAGGATTAGTACCTATTGCAGCTGTTGTTGCTAATCCTTGTATGAGGAATTGTCTTCTCTTCATATCAAGAGCCTTTAGGTTCTGAATTATGTAGTATGATATTATTTATGACTTCTTGTTTGATTTGAAGACCTTGAGCGGATCTGTCTTTAACTTCTTTAACAATCATATCTCGCAACATGATTATTTCAACTTCGATTCTTGGTAGATTTTTTAACATCCCGAAACCACTACCGCCGTTAGCCATATAGTCACTTACCGCTAAGACATATTCTTCCTCAGGAACAACCTCCTCCCCGCTTAGAAGGATATTGCTAACTCCATCATCATTAACCTCATAGCTTACTGGATATGCCATGCTTCGCCCAGACTTCCCAATAAATTGTATCATATCTAATAACTCTGATCCTGTCATTTCTAAAAGTATGATTTGATTTTCAAAAGGCATGACCTCGTATATGTTGCCGAGTGTAATATCCCCTTTATTGATAGGAGCTCTCAATCCTCCATTATGATTCATTATTGCTATATCCACATCTTTTTCAAAAGTTACTCTGGACTGATCAAGAATTAGTTTAGTCACAAATGTACCAAGAGCAGATTCATAGCGTTCTGATGACCTAAGATCATGCGTCGCATAGCCTATAACCTCATCCATGATCGAATCTAAACTCATTCGATATGGTGCAATAATCTGCTCAATTTCAGTCGATTTTTCAATCGTTGTATCGATAGGGATTTTGGACCAAGAATACATCGCTTGATAATTCTTAGGATTAAAGCAGGAGCTCAATGAAACCACGTATATTCCAGTGATTAACAAGAGGCCTATATGCCACAATAATTTCATATCAGAGTTGCACATTTACTTAGAGGGTAAGATATATCGATTTGATATTACATTAATCTCTTTGGTATTATTTCACATAAATTTATTGAAAGATTCATACATCCATTGTTTTAAGGTCTCCGAGAATCTTTTTTAATCTGCTTGGGAATTAGTGCATGAGTCCATCAGAACTACTAAAACAATCCTACCGTCCTATTTAACCTTCTGTTGGCAGGAATCATACAATCATAAGATATGAGGAGTTTCTTCCTGAGACGCAATTACGTCCCTACTTACATTGCTTTTGGAAGCTCCGATCTGAGGGCTGTTACCTGAGCCATATACATATCCAGTAGTATTGGACGGATGTATTGATGTCTTTAGAGAAACTGAGGCGCCCACTAATTGTTTTGTGATGGGCTTCTCCTGTAAATTTAGTGAGTTTGATCTTGGTACTAAATTCGATTATTACGGTATTCGCTTTTTACCATCCGCATTTACTTTTAGATTTAAGATTGATGCGAAGCTTATTAGCAATCAAGATCTTCCATTAAAACAGACTTTGCCTGAATTAGCAAGTAGACTATCATGTATTGTAACTCCAGGAGTCGACCAAAGTTCTGTTGTATGCTTCTTGAACGATATGTTCATTGATCATGTTGATCGCGCTACTTCTGATATTGACACACGATTATATGGGGCGTTAGCTATTTTTAGGAGGCATGGCCACATTGATGTAGATCAAGAGCTCAACACTGGACTGATTCCGAAACAGTTTAGAAAGGTCTTCAACTATTATATTGGTACCACACCTAAGGCTTTTAGCAATGTGGTTGGATTCCAGTATATACTGAACGCCAAGCCATCAAATCGAAGCCTCAAAGAGAATAAAATATACTATGACGTGGGCTTTTTTGACCAGGCTCATTTTATCAAGAGTTTTAAAGTTTTCTATGGAGTAACCCCAACGCAAGCATTCAGTTAAAGATATCCGTTTTACAATTAAGCCATGGAGATAGCTCTCATTTTTGAGTCATCAAATTAAGGACAACAATTATGAGACTATTATTTATCATTACTTGCTCAGCTTATATGGCACCGCTGACGACTTAATCTAAAATGAATATGAAGCTTAATGCTGGAATCATTACAGACAAGTTTGAAGAGACTAAACATTTTTTCACGAATGTATTAGACTTTGGGTCTCTTTAGAAAACCATTTCTATCTGCTAATACATACACCTAATCATTCCGCAGAACTAAGCTTTCTATTTCCGATCCATCTCAGTCAGCAAGATCTGTTTCACAAAGCTTTCACTGGACAGGGGACCTTCTTTACTATTGAGATTGATGACGTTGACGTGCTGTTTGCTCAGATTAAAGAAAAGAATATTGATATAGCAGTAAAGCTTAGAGATGAGCCTTAGGGCGACCGATATTTCTCTATTGTAGATCCCAATGGAATTGGTATTGATATCGTAACCTATACTCAACCAGATTAATATTAATGCACCATGTGTATGGACTGGCTCTTAGGAATGAGTCCATTTTTCATTTAAGCAATAGATTCATACCAAATTGCCTATCTTATGGTTTAATTCTTAATATGAAGGCCACTAAACTAGAGCTTAAATCAGCATAAAAAAGATTATAAACCGACTATGGGTGTATTTGCAATACGCAACCTAAATAATGATAAGGTTTTAATTCATTACAGCACTGACATGAAATCCAAATGGAATAGGCATCGTACTGAGCTCAATTCTGGTTCTCATAGGAATAAACAACTTCAACATGATTTGACTGTACTAGGCGCAAATCAATTCACTTTTGAGGTTCTATCAGAACTAAAGGAACCCGAAGAAAAAGAAATCATTTATAAAGCTAAACTCAAAACCTTAGTAGAAATGATTATTAAAGAGCATACTTCCTTAATACAGTATGCTTAACAGTATTAAAATTGCTTTCGATAAAGATCTTATAAATTAGATATCAACCTAAGCACTTTTCATTTTCTAAAAAATATTGACTGATAGACACATCCTTTTTGATGCTTCCTTATTAATAGAGACATATAAGATCATTAATCGCTTTTTTCGTTAATTCCTTATATCTATTAAGTCAAGAAGTTTATTTCTCTAGTCCTTGCTATATGGGAATAATCCTATTGTCTTCATTTACCTATGATATGCTAAAGGAAAGTGATCCTAATTCCAATGATTGCTTTTCGGAGAAGGTCTCTCATAAAGTAGATATCAACCCTATCCTTGAACTGAGTCATAAGATTACGCTCGCTCATTTACCTGATTAACGGGTATCTACAACACCCTTTTTCTATTAATAATACTAGCTCATCTATCGACATTCTTGAATTATAAAGGACTTCTGATTTTGTTCAGGTGTTCTTTATGATTAATCATTGAGTGTAATGTAATTTCCTAATTCTATGACATATAGTAGTCCAAAAAGTAATGTGTGGAGAATACATGTTGGTATCATTGGCTTCCTTGCAGTAGTGAAGTTACTCATCCAGTTTGCGGGTAATAGAAATTATAGATTTCATCGAGACGAGTTGCTACATCTCTCAGTGAGTGATCATTTAGATTGGGGATTTATGTAGTTTCCTCCTTTGATTGGATGGATTGGACGATTGTCTGATGTATTCTTTGATTACTCCTTATTAGGCACACGTCTGTTTCCTACTATGGCAGGTGTTGGTTGGTATATTGATTCTATGTTGTTTGTTAGCTCGACAAACTAAAGCAATCTTTCTTGCAGGATTATGTGTTTTTAGCATCTATCCCGTTTTATCGTAATCATACCTTATTTCAACCCGTAGCCTTTGATCAATTATTTTGGATATTGGGTTTTTACTATATCATTAGATATTTGAACACTGCCGAGCATAGATACCTGATCTTCACGGACATTATTTTTGGACTCGGTTTGTTGACTAAGTATACTATCATTGTATGGGCCTTTGGCATATTTATGGGTATGCTATTTTATGAGAGAGGTCGTGTCTTTAGAAACAAATGGTGGTATTTGTCGGGTGTCATAGCTCTACATATTGTATTTCCAAATGTGATATGGCAGTTCAATAATAGCTGGTCCTTCATACGCCACTTACGAGAACTCAAGGATAACCATTTATCGGAGCGGAGTATCTATGAATTTGGCTTAAGACAACTCGAGCATCTGTTTACCATAATCATTAGCTTGCTTGGAGCATCTCTTGTCTAAGCGACTCTATAGACCTATTGGGATTGGGGCTGCAGTCATATTTAGTTCGTTGTGGATCCTTCAGTCTAAATCATATTATGTGTTCACACTCTACCCCGTTCTTTTTGCTGCAGGATCAGTTAAAGTGTCGGAGTTATTGCAGCAGAAACATCGGTTTGGGTATTATTCAATAATTGGACTCTTGGCGGTAACAAGTGCACTGATGATATCATTCTCAACTCCAGTGTTGCCAATTGATACTTTTGTATCCTATGCGGATATCGATAAAGAAGAAAATGGACGAATTATCCTTGCTGGAGATTACGCTGATATGTTTGGCTGGGAGGAACAGGTTCAACTCGCTGGTAGCATATATCAATCACTATCTTTTACAGATCGTGAGAATTGCGTCATCTGGGCTGAGAATTGCGTCATCTGGGCTGAGAATTATGGTGAGGCTTGTGCTCCAAAGATTCTTGGAAAACAATATTGTCTGCCTAATCCGATCAGCAGGCATGGAAGTTTTTGGTTGTCGGGATATGATAATCCAGATGCTGCAGTATGGATCAGTCTCAGCAATGAACGAGAATCTGTAGAATATGTGTTCTCAGATATCCAGCTGGTTAAAATTATCTACCACAAATATGCTATTGATGAAGAGAATGGAATCCCGCTATATCTCTGTCGAAAGCCGAAAAGAGACATACACCAATGGCGGGCTGATTATGAGCCAGACATCTTCAATTGACAATCACAGTTAATTCTAAGCGACTAGTGCTCTTGATCTAATCTCTAATCAATAGAATTGGGTACTGCCATCTCCCCATATCCTTGTTGTATTCCTTTGGCTATTGCTGGAACACCATCTGTCATCCAAGGTGGCATAGGTTTATCCTTCAGGTAGTGATCAAAGAACTGTTGCATCCTGGTATTAAAGTCTAATCGATTCTGCCACTTAACGGGCCAGTGTGGTTCGTTATTATAATTGAGGAACCAGGCCTTCTTACCTAATCTCCTTAGAGCCATGAAATACTCAATACCCTGATACCACGGAACAGCACCATCCTTATCATTATGCAAAATTAACACTGGAGTCGTTACTTTATCAGTGTTAAATAGTGGAGAATTCTCCATATACAATTCAGGCTTTTCCCAGAGGGTACTCCCTATCCTACTCTGAGTATGTTCATATTGAAACATACGACTCATACCCGATCCCCATCGGATGCCACCATAGGCACTGGTCATATTGACTACTGGCGCACCAGCCTCGGCACATCTGAATTTATCAGTCTTAGTGAGCAAATGTGCGATCTGATATCCTCCCCAACTATGTCCCTGTACAGCTATTCGTTGTGTATCGACCCACTGATTTTTGGACAGCGCATCCACGCCAGACATGACTGCGTTATAACAACTCTCACCAGGATAGCCAACGGTATATGGCACATCTGGATTGAATATGATATATCCCTGATTAACATAATAAGCATAGCCTATCGTACTACGTCCTGCAAATGGAGCTCCATGACGATGAAGTCGATCAGAACTGCGTTCATAGAAGTTGACGATGACTGGATACTTTTTATTAGGATCAAAATCATCTGGCTTAAGCAACAGTCCAGTGATTTCCTGCCCGTCATAGGCAGTCCATTCCATCAACTCTATAGTTCCCCATCGATATTCTGTTTGTTGAGGGTTAGCCTGAGATACTTGTTGCTCTGCATCAAATGCCAATGTGTTAGTCCGTAGATCAGGAAACTGACTAAAGGATTCCTTGGTATACAGGATCTCTCCACTGTTCTTCGCCTTAGTTACGGAGCTACTATAGTAGTAATCATCTTTAATGAATTCCGTTAATGAGCCATTTATAGGATCATAGTTTGCATAGCCACTGGATTTATCGTACTCATCGAATATTCTCAGCAACCATGAATCGCTATCAGAGATTCTACGATCGTCTGGATTCAGATGGAGATACCTATGAACGATCTGATTTTCCCTACCTTGGGTAAGTCTCTGAGGTGCCTGTTGACCTGAAGGATCAAGCTTCCATAGATCATATCGATCATTCACTACGAATGCGGCATCCCCTTCTACCCATCCTGCCGCTCGATAGGACCTCGGATGCATTGGCTGATCATTCAGTTCATCATAGAATATACCTATCTGATTAGAGGTCAATTGATAGATCTCTTTCTCAGTAGTACTGTAGCTATACCAGGCAGTATCTGATTCACTATACCAATAGAAGTACCCTCCATCTGGTGATACATTAGGTCTGCCATGAATGCCTTCTCCTATTAATTCACGATCTCCAGTTTTGAGGTTGACAGCATATATGTCTTTTAAGGCGTAACCGTCCCAGCTAATATTCCGCTGATACTTAGAGTCATCATAGATTAATGCATAAAATCCGTTATGATCACTATCCATAATAACTCTTGGGGTCCGCGGCGAACCGAGTGTTGTCGTTACGTTCGTCTCTGTATGATAGACTGAGAGATAATTCTTTTTCTTTTCTTGATCAAGCTGATTCTCTTGCTGGGTATAGAGCAGGTTATCGGTATGGCTCCATACTTCTACATTTACGATTTCATCATCCAGTATGGCGGTGTCCTGGAGAATGGACTTCTCATTGATTCCAAAGAACAAGCGACTGCCATCCTCGGAGAAGAATGGCTTACGGTGCTTACTGATTTGCCAATCGGTATCGAGATATGATGCTTTGGGATCTGCAATTACTGTGGCTTGATTATCGGATTTTGATTTGTAGTATAGTTCGAACGGCTCTATCCGCATCTCTGTTGTATCCCTATTTAGTAAGAATGCTACTTGATCACCAGACTGATCAATCACCAGATTATGAAATTCTCCATGACTGTTGATGATAGACTGTTGTGTTCTTTCATCAGATAAGTCAATTAATATAATAGAAGATGTATCATTATCTGCGTATCCAGTGGTTAGATATAGCATCTGCTGAGCATCATCAGCGAAATGATATTCTTTGACATAGCTCAGAGTATCTATCTGATCATTATGAACATCTACCAGTAGCAGTCGAGTACCATTGTTTTTAGACTCTTTCTTAGGTTCTGGAATCATTTCTGCAGCAGAGGTGTCTTTCTTCGTTATATCCTGAGCTTCTAATTGTACAGCAAGCATACCACCCCACTCTTTGGGCGTTTTATAAGACTTAGCATCAGGAATCTTCTGTAGTTCTTTGTTGTCTAGATAGAATATGCCAAGGGTGTCATTCGGCATATCATCTTCCTTAACCTTTTCTCTTTTCATCTGACGTATGCTGTCTTCTGCAGGCTTGATATGGAAGTAAACCGCATGGCTTTCGTAATCTATCTTGGCTTCCTCGGCACGATCAAAGGTGTAACTTTCTTTCGTCGCTGTATGATATAGTTTGAGGGTCTTATCTCCTCGCTCAACTTCCAGATTGTATATGATCCACTGACCATCAGGGCTGATCTCACGATTAGTGATTTTCTTCCATTCATTGTATACACTGGGATCCATGATCTTCTTCCCTTGTGCTGATAAGCCAATTGGAATGATAAGGAATACAATCGCCATAATTCCTAACTCGTGGAGATACCTCATGATATTCAGATTAATTGTATTTCTAAATTAACTAAAACTCTGTACTCGACAGCTGCAACTCTTCGCTAGATACTAAACACTTGTTACTCATCACTAACTACTCCCTACTCAATTATTTGCAAGGGGCTAAAGCGCCCTTGGGTCATTCCAATAAAAACTCGCTACTAACTTACTCGTTACTGATTCACTTCAATAGATTCTGTTCCCTACAGATTTGTTCTGATCGAATTAAATAAGTTAAGTAATCGTCCAATATATCTTCTAAGATATCTAACTCTTTGAGGAGAGTCTCGACATGTCGTTCTTCTATTTCGAGTAAGGATATTGGTGAAGCGTCGGCTCGCTTGCTTAGTTTCGCAGACCATTGAGATAGTCGAGACCGTTCTGCTTCTAAAAGTTCTTGGTATAGTTGATGTCTCGATATGCTCATGGCTACTGAAGATGTGGCTAGAGCGATCCTGTTTGATGCTTTTTGTTTTTCTTTTCTAGTTTCTAATGCTAAATTCTGCTGTCTGACTTGTAGCTTTTGAACTCTGAGCTTTCTCCTGCCCGAATTAGGTAGCTGTAAGGCTACAGATAGAGAAACTCGTTCTGATAAGAGATCTGAATATGGCCCTTGATATCTGATCTGGGCGAAGTCAAAATATTGCTTTTTGCGTGCCATTTCGAGTTCTAACTCTTTCTGGATTTCGGCCTGCTCGTAGGCCAGTTGATTCATATCGATTCTATCTATGTCTCCCAGAGGCCTGCTGATCTGAGTAGCAATGTCATTCGCATGGATGAAATCACTGAAGTCAAGTGCTATGTCATCATAACCATATCGTGCTAATAACTGGTTTCGCTGCAGTTTTAGCTCACTGAGACTATATTGCAGTTGAGTCTTATCAGCTTCATGATTGATAATCTTATCGATGGGGAGATCTGCCGCACTAATCATCTTTTGGAATACCAAATCCTTGTCTTCATAGATGCTTGTCAACTGCTGTAACAGCTTAATGTTCTCCTCGATGAGATAGAGACTCGTCCAATCCACATGAAAGTCTAAATAGGCATCACACCTTAACTGCTGGACTTCGAATTGAGGCATTTGTGCATAGTGATCGTATAGCGCTTGCTGAGCCTTTCTTTTCTTTGGCGTGTTGGGACTGACTCGTAGGATATATTCTTGCTCCTCGATATTGAAATCGCGAGTCTCCGTTCGGAGCTCATATTGCTCAATCCATGGGAAGCTCACCTGTTGATTCGTTGTGCTGGCTTCAATTTGCCATTCATCTAACTGTGAGGCAGCGTTACGAAAGAAGGCCTCTGAATTCAGACTGTTCTGTGCTGATACCACTACCGCCATAGCTATGAATGTTAGCGCACTGAAAATTATCCTCACTATCCTACTGTCCCTCATCATAGGTCGTAATGCTAACCTTCTCCTTTTGTAAGAAGCTATTCTCTTGAGTGATCTCCAGCTGAACCTCTCTGCCATAGGTTTTAACTTCTGGTATCTTTCTGAGGCGAGTTGGAATCTCAACAATACGTGAACCGAGCCCGATCACTTTGCCCTCGTATCGTATGTTTTCATTCTTTAATGAACCAATCTCAAATCGATCACCCATCTGAACTTGTAACGTTAGGTCCTCATGTACATAACCATGTATCAATCCACTATGCGGCTCATAGAAGGTCATCAATGTAGAGTATGAGGAGATATGCTCCGCTTCCTTGCACGAGATGGTTCCTATGATGCCATCCGTCGGAGCAAAGACGGCTACAGGAATTACTCGTTGTGACTCTTCGAATGCCCGCTCGGCATTCAACCTTTCTATCTGCACCCGATATGGATTATTACCAATGGCCAATTCTTCTTTTATTGCAGTAATCTTAGCCTGTTGCTCATTGAGATATGAACTCTTTTTAGTTTCTAATTCTACGATTTCATCAGCTGTTGCATTATAACTGGTACTTGTATTTTGTAGAATTTTTAGGCCATCTGACAATTCGCTTTTGTACTGTAGCTCTTGACGTTTAGAGGCTATCTCTTGGTCATAGACTTTGACTTGATTCTCTAACTCTACCTCAGCTTGGTTGAGGTCGCTCTCTTTATTCTGTTGCCAGATGTTCTCCTCCGCACGAAGCTCTGCAATACGGTAGTTCTGATCCTCCAATACCTCCTTAGACTTTCTTCTTGATATCCTCATCAGGGTATCTCCTGTGGATACAGCTTGACCTGGATTTACATAGATCTGATCTACCACAATGGGATAGTTATAGTTGATATCGGTTTCATTAGACTCTGCAAAACCATAAAATGACAAGGACTGATAATAGTCCGGACGGAACAATGTGAATAATGCAATGCCTAAGGCAGCAACGACGATATAGAATAGATTAATTCGCTCCATCTATAGTGCAGTTGGTTGTTTTTCAAAATTTAGCCTAAGGCTTTCGATGCCATTGATTTCTTTGAGGCTCACTTCTAATTCTTGGATAGTCTTACTTTCTTTTAACCTGATGAGATACCTAAACTCCTGCAGGTTATCTCTATCAATCTCTTCTACTATTGGTAGGCCGCCTTCTGTTAGGGTCTGCACACGTTTAGGATTTAAGAATCTTAACTGATTGATCTCATAATTCCGGCACAGCTTCTTAAGACGTTTCTCTATCTCTTGTTGGACGGAAACGCTCTTAGGTACTTGCAGTCGTAGTTCTCCAATCAATTCATTAGGATTGCTCAGTGGTGAAAATCGTAATACGATCGCACCTAAACAGAACACCAGTGTTCCCGTAATGGCTATAACATATCCTAAAACTCCACAGGATATACCCAAAGCCAACGAAGCAAACATAAATGTGATATTCCGAGGATCATTCAATACTGTTCTGAACCTAATGATCGACAAGGCTCCCAACATCCCTAATCCTACAGCGACATTGTCTCCGATAGCTTGCATCACCATAGCCGCCACTGTACTGATTAATACTAATGATTGTAGGAAATGTGCCTTCTTGTAGATACTATTAGTCGTAAATTCATAGGTGATCGCAATAATCGAGGATAGGAAAAATGACAGTAATGCCGTGACCAGCATGATGTGAAAAGAAGGCGTCCCTGGATAATAATTGAGTAGCTCTATGTTAAATAAGTCAGTCATCAGGATTATTCTACTTTCAGTTTGAATGGATCGGCAAATTAACTATTAAATGATCTAAAGTTAAAACTGAAAGTATAACGCTCCTTTCCTCAAAAAACGTGTTGAGCTCTCATGATTCTTGTTTGTAACAAAAATCATATTTAGTTAAAGGGGAAAGTAGCTTAGACCTTAGGACGAAGACTTTATACACAGTTAATCTTATTCTATTCTGGAATATTCACATCATAAGGGTTATTACTTATACGT
>CACLQQ010000028.1 GCA_902609095.1 uncultured Bacteroidota bacterium
TAGCAGCCAGCATATTTATTACAAATAATCTAATAAATAAGATATAATTATCGATTATATTTACTAATAGAAGATTTCATTTGATTTATTTTATCAAATGAAAGAAGATGAGCTTCTGTATTGATAAATTTCTAACTATCGAGACTTTGGTCTTCTCCTTTTACTCTTACCCCCTTGCGACATCATGGACATACCTTCCTTACCCATACCTCGAGCAGCCTTGATTTGACCACTTTGATTCACCGCTTTCTCGACTTGGAGAAGTTGGGCCTTGATAGCTTCCTGTGTAATTTTTAGCTTTTTTGCTTCACGCATGTAATTCTTGGCAGCTCTCCATTTTCCTTTAGACCCATTGATATTGGCCAATTGTAATAGCAGCATACCCTTTTCATTATCAGATGGAAGATCCATAGCCAAAGCCTTATCGAACAATTCTTCTGCCCCCTTCATATCCTTACGATGCATTGCAATACTTCCTTTCATTATATAGTAGAAGGCACGCTGGGTGACATATAACCAATCCGGTTTCCAAGTAAGATTCAATTTCTCGTCCGCTTCATCAAATTCTTCATTCTGAATGTGCTTAGCAGCAGAGTTCACACTTCCAAAAAATATATATACCGCTAATAGAATTATACCTACTAACAAAAATGGAAATGCCCACCAAAAGCCAAAAAAGATAGCGGAAAGAATACCACCTATCAGAAACAGTACTGTTAAGGCGATAAGGACATAAATATTCAGATTAATCATAGTTCTCCTCTTTGTGTGGCAAAAGTAGTATATGCAGCTACCTAAACCAACGACTATTACTGATTAGCATATAATTTTTGTGAGCATAAACCATTTCCGAACTTTCGAACACCCGATTATACACCCCGTCATAGAACTCTTTGGAGCTCGATTTGTCAGACTTTGTATACGCTAATGTATTATATATGGTTACACCTCTTTTCGACTCCATTGACTTCAACGCACTAATAAATCGCTTGGATCTAAATTTCTGAGGTGTGTTATCACCAACAAATAGATCAACGCATATCAGATCATATTGCTCAGCACAATTCAGTACATAGCTGTAAGCATCGCCAATTATGGTATCAATCGAAGAGACAATCTTCGGATAGGCATAATCCGATGCTAATTGACTAACGACCTCATCAATTTCTACGGCAGTTATATTATATGCTCCAGGATTAATCTGATCTAATATGATCGGAATGCTACCCAAACCTAAACCAAGAATTAGCACATCCTTAATATTACCCTGCGATAAATTCATGGTCTTTACAATAACCTTATAGAAGTTATCATATAGATCTTCATGAGAGTAGATCGCCTTATCAGTTACCAATTGATACCTTCCTCTAGATAATAAAACATGTAACTCTGGATTATAGTCAGATGTACAACTCTCTATATGGACATCCCATAGATAACTGCGTGCTTTATCAAAACAACTGGGCTGCATTACTTACAATATCGATTATAGAGAAAACTAATAATGGCCTCATCTTCATCTAAAAACTCATATTGTCGTCTTTCATGAACAATACGAGCTATATTTATTGCCTTAGTTAATTCGAATTGACCATCCTCACCCCATTGAAAAGGCTTAATATAAGTTGATGGTGAAGTACCAAATATGTTAGCGAAATAAGAAGCAACAGTGCCAGTATTAAATTGAGTATTGATTGCACAGCGACAATGATCTCCCATTATCAATCCCATAAAGTGTTCAGAAGTTTTGCGCTTTTGCCCTGCACAAATGTTATAAAGATTCACCTTTCCATAGGTATTCTTCATGTTAGAATTGTTGCTATCAGCTCCAAAATTGCACCACTCCCCTATTACACTATCACCTAAGTACCCTTCGTGACCTTTATTGCTATTGGCATACATCACAACTCGCTTTATTTCTCCCCCAACTTTACAATTAGGGCCAATGCTTGTTTTACCGTATAACTTAGCTCCCATCTTAATAACAGAATTATCTCCTATACTTATTGGACCACGTAACATAGCACCTTCCATAATGATTACATTGTTCCCTATATGGATCGGGCCATCACTTGTATTCATACTATAGGCATATACCTTTGGATTAAAACCTATTTTTATCTTTTCTTTTGGACCTATGATGATAGTATTTGACAAATCAACATGATCATCTCGACTGTGCATCTTGTTCACATCCCTTGCGATCCATATATCATTTAATCTGAGTATATCTTCGGGCCACTCAACAACTTCAATTTGATCTATCTCTATGACATTTAGAGATTCAATCATATCCTCAATTGTACAATCGGATCCATAGGTTTTAGTTTTAAATGCGACTATCGTTTCACCACACTTCAATACATCTTTTAAGGAAAGACTATGGATACGCTCAAGTAGTTTTACAGTAGGAAGTACTGCACCATTAATCATAAGAGTATGTGCTACTATAGGCTTTGGATACTTCTGAGCTAAGTAGTCAGCACTATGATAGTATACTTTCTTTCCAGATTCACTGCTCCATTTCTGAGCTATGGTAGTAATCCCAATCCTTAAACCAGATATAGGTCGAGTCAAAGTAAGAGGGAATAATTGCCCCCACTCTCGGTGATCAAATAAGACTAAATCCAATTGCGGCATGATAAAAAAAGCCCACCAAAGGTGAGGTTTTTTTCTATTTTCTTTGAAAGGACTACTCCGCCGGAGCTTCTTCCCGAACTTTCTTTCTGTTTCCGAATTTAGCGAACTTCTTATTGAATTTATCAATTCTACCAGCTGTGTCAACAAATTTCATCTTACCGGTAAAGAAAGGATGAGATTGATTAGATATCTCCAACTTTACAAGTGGATACTCATTGCCATCTTCCCATACAATCGTATCTCGAGTGTTAGCACAAGACCTTGATAACCAAGCCTTGTCACAAGAGAAGTCTTTGAAAACAACAAGTTTATATTCTGGTGGATGTGCTTCTTTTTTCATCGCAATTCTTTTGAACAGACAAAAGTATATCTTTTTAATGTTTTAAAAAAGGATCAATAGCACTTAAATTATACTTAGTCTCCAATCGAATGGAAAAGCCAATCTAATAGCGAGGATTGAATTAAAAAATCAAACTCTCGGCAAGCCCAGCGACATACCTTGCCAGACTCTTCTCTTGAAGATCTATTACCACCACATGTCCCTGTGGATTTAGTACAAATCACCCGCCACTATTGATTGTTGATATTTTTCTATAGTTTTCGCCCACTGACAATTCTTACAACCTTCGTACATATGATAAATTTGTATTTGCGCTCTTTTAAAATAATCGCACCTTAACTATCTTCCCAAACTTAGTTATATTCCCAGTCAAGCAGGCGAAATACCGTTTTGGTAATCATATCAATAGATGACTGCGCTGATCCAGCTAATAGGAGACTTAATAAAAAATGAGAACTCTACAGGATTTTGCCGCTTGCCTTAAAATGTTGATACTAAAAAAGTAGTCCTATGTACATTCGATTTCAAACAAATCGAGCATCTATGAGGCAGTTACAGTGCTAAATCCTTCTTAGATACCAGGGAAGAAAGCATCTTGATAATGCTTTAAATTGACGGTATCTATGTGCAGGACAATCGAAATAATGTCAAATCTAAACTCCCATTCATAGTTATTCTTATCCATATATGCCGCAGCCACGTGACATATAATACGTTCCTTCTTAGCATCTATAGATTCTTCTGGTTCTCCTTAATAAGTATATGATTTTGTCTTCACTTCTAAAAAAACTAATAAATCCTTAATCTCCGCATTAATATCTATCTCCGCTTTACTAAATCTCCAATTCCTTTCTTTGATTATAGATCCTTCGTTCATCAAATAGGCTGCAGCCATTTGTTCCCCTCTTTGCCCGATTTGCTGCTGTAGTATCATTTTATACAAATAAGCTTTCCAAATGCAAAGTTTCAATCAATAAATTAAACTCTTAGTATAGTTTTTTAATTTATATTTATGCCAATCAGCCATTATGGTTGATTTAATTGATATACTATAAGTAGACAATAAGAATAAAATGGAAACCATAACTAAGCTTCAGAAAGGTTCACACTTCTTAATCGAAGGATTCACGAGTGACATATTTTCTCCAGAGAATCTCACAGAAGAACAAAAGATTATCAAATCTACCGTAGAAGAATTCGTCAAGAGTGACTACGAGCCTGTAGCGGACCGTATGGAAAATGGAGATTTCGAACTCAATAGGATGCTCCTTAAAAAATTAGGAGATCTCGGAATATTAGGAGCTCATATGCCAGAGGCTTACGGAGGTATGCAGATGGATCCCAACACTAATGCGGTAATTCTCGAGTCTATAGGTCCAACTGGTGCATTTTCGACAACCATAGGTGCACATACAGGAATTGGTATGTTGCCAATCCTATACTTCGGAACAGAGGAGCAGAAGCAAAAATATCTTCCAGAGTTAATCTCAGGAGATAAGGTCGCCTCTTACTGTCTAACTGAGCCAAGTTCAGGGTCGGACGCTTTAGCAGCAAAGACTAAAGCAAACTTGTCAGAAGATGGCAAACACTATATCATCAACGGACAGAAAATGTGGATTACAAATGCTGGATTTGCAGATATATTCATAGTTTTTGCCAAAATAGATGGGAAAGACTTCACAGGTTTCATTCTTGAAAAAGGAATGCCAGGGCTTACTCTTGGTGCCGAAGAAAAGAAATTAGGAATTAAAGGATCATCAACAAGACAGGTCTTCTTTGAGAACGTTAAAGTCCCAGTAGAAAATCTGTTAGGAGAGCAAGGGAAAGGTCATCATATCGCATTTAATGTCCTAAATGCCGGTAGATATAAAATAGGGCCTTTTGCCTTGGGAGGATCTAAGGGCTTAACAGATTTATCTGTTAAATATGCCAATGAAAGAGTTCAGTTTGGAAGGGCTATATCCACTTTTGGCGCGATCAAGTCTAAGTTAGCAGAACAGGCGGTACGTACATATGCTGCTGAGGCTGCCGTATATAGAACAACAGGCTTAATCAATGATTATGCTAAGGAACTTATGGAACAAGGTAAGACTTATGCCGAAGCAGAACTGATTGCAGCCGAGGAATATGCCTTAGAAAGTTCAATACTGAAAGTAGCACTTTCTGATAATGTGAACGTCGTAGCTGATGAATGTGTACAAATTCACGGAGGTATGGGATACAGTGAAGAAGGAAGAGCTGCCAGAGGCTACAGAGATGCACGAATTGCCATGATATATGAAGGCACCAATGAAATCAATAGAATGTTGATGCTCAATATCATATTCAAAAATGCCATGAAAGGAGCTTTGGATTTTGCTACACCTGCTATGGCGGTACAACAAGAGCTATTAACCGGACATACTAATCCTTTAGAAGAATTATCCGATGAAGCCACGGCTGTAATAGGTTTTAGGAAAACCACATTAATGCTTGTGGGTTCAGTTGGACAACTCGCCATGAAAGGAAAAATTAATCTAAAAGAAGAACAAGAGATCTTGATGAATCTTGCTGATATTCTTATTGAATTATTTATTTCCGAATCTCAATTGTTGAGATATCAGCAAAATAAATCTTCAGGCAAAGGCGCAGATCTGCAATTACAAAAAGCGCTTATGCAGGTACAATTCCAATCTGCTAAGAATAATATCTTGAAGTATGCTGCTGAAGCGGTTGGATCATTTGTGTTGGCAGGAAAGCAACAAGCCTACATGGAAGCCATTACTAAGTTCTGTAGCTATCCTTTGAAGAATGTAAAAGAGTTGAAGAGAAATATTGCTGATCATCTTATAGAGCAAAATGGTTATGCCCTCTAATTAGTATGAAACCTCTGAGAACGCAGATATAGTTCAGAACAAATATAGTTTTTTCATATAGTACGGTTAACCGCTCTCAGAGGTATTTAAAGATTTTCGGTTCCAAGAAATGTATTATTCCTTCTACCTAATTCATTACGATTGAAACATACAGTTCGCTGCCATGCATATTGACTTAGCTCAACTTATAGGATGCTTAGCCATTATTTGACCGTACTATTAGCAGGTAGCCAGTTTATAATTCTATAGTTTTATCCTATGAGTGATAAGATTAAGAATATCATATTTGATTTTGGCGGTATACTAATCAACTTGGATTATAATCTGAGCTTTGATCAACTTAAGAATCAGCTCAATATTACAGGTCCCATACCAGATGATCTACAAGTAATCTTGGATGAGTATGAAATGGGTTATTTCAGCGAATCAAGCTTTTTACATCGACTGCAACGACTGACTCCCGCGACCCCAACTGAAAGACAATTGGTAGATGCATGGAATGCAATGTTATTGGATCTACCAAAGAACAGAATGGAATTTGTGAAAGAGCTTAGATCAACATATAATATTTATCTGCTGAGTAATACCAATCACACACATCTTACCTATGTGAGACAGCACATTTTTTCAACCATAGGGATAGACCAGTTCGAAAAGGATCATTTTATCAAAGCATACTATTCGCACGAGATAAAGTTCAGAAAACCAAACCATGACATATATGAATATGTCTTACGAGATAGCCAACTAAATCCTTCAGAAAGCTTGTTCATTGATGACAATGCAAATAATGTACGTGGCGCTCAAGAAGTAGGTATCATTGCCATCCAACACAACCCTCAAGAAGAAATCATTGAGAAATTAGAAGATTATCTAAACTTGGCTAATCAATAAACATATTACGCACATCTGGATATACCGTATCAACCCAATGTTTATACATGACACCTGAAGGGTGAAGTGTGTCGTCTGCAACAAGAGACTCATCACTAAGCGCTAATCGCGAATGTTCCGTAATACCATAAAACCTTACTCCCAATTTAGTACATATTCCCTCTGTAAGCCTATTGTATTCATCAAGCTCGTTAGCAATTTTTTGGGGAGCTTTAGTCTGACCAAATGGAGTTACACCATAATCAGGGATTGATAGTACAATCACTCTATCCCGTCGCCCTCTGGCATAAATAATTGCTTCACCTAACAAACTCTCGAACTCTGACTCAAATTGATCAAGTGGGTAGCCTCGATACTGATTATTCACACCTATTAATAAAGAGACCATATCAAACTCTGTCTCCAGATCTTCTTCACCCAAGGCCTCTTGTAATTCATCAGTTGTCCATCCTGTAGTTGCTATTATCTGAGGATCTGCGATATCTACTCCATCAGACCTCAATCTCTCAGTGAGCTGAACTGGCCAGCGTTCATCAACAGTAACACTCTCTCCAATGGTATATGAATCACCTAAAGCTAAATATCTTAATTGCTCATCGTCCTTACTTTCGAAACAAGAAAATATGTGTAAAAGGGTGAATAAAAAACTTAACAACATACTACAATTTCTTAATGTCCTCAAAATAATGAATTGTTCGGTGCACCTCATTTACAAAGAGCTTGATATCACCAGATTTGGGAATATTTAAAAAACGTTTAACCATCCCTTAACTGATACTTATATGCAATAAATGTCTTACCAAACTAATTTTGTTGATAATTATATTAACTAAAAGCATTCACGTTATGAGGATCTTACTAATAACAATTATCTCTATTGGATTCCACTCTGTCAGTCTTTTGGGACAGGGAACAGAACAAGATGTAATTATTATAGAAAAAACTATAGATGAAAATGGTAATGAAATATCTAAAAAAATTACTCGTAAAAAGGGCAAAAACTTCGATGATCAAGAATTATTAGAAGAAGATGAAATTCCTTTTGGTCAATGGGATATTAAATCTTTGGGATTTGGGCCAAATGCATTTAACGGATGGGGCAAATGGCTCAATGATGGAGAACGATCATCAGATGTATCAATAGGACTTAGCTTATCTTTTGAAAATGGCCGAACTGCTGTGGTTGATGTCTTTCAAGGAACAGGAGCTTATGACAGTGATATTAGAGCTGGCGATGAGATAATATCTATAGAGGGAACTCCGATAATTAGTTACGACGACATCAAAGCCGTACTCGAGAATAAGAAAGCCGGTGATGAAATCAGAATAACCATATATCGAGATGGAACTGAAATTGAAAAATTCGTAAATCTTAAGAGAAATAGGTTAAACGGCTTCAATTTTGACCTGCCTAAGGACATGGGAAATACTCAAAAATTCTTTTTTGATTTTGGAAATTCCGAATTTGGAATGGACATAGATTCAATTTTCAAATCATTTGGCACACCCAATCTTGATTCACTACTTAAGAATTTTGGTTTCGCCGATGATTTAACACCATTCAGATCTTATCAAAATAAAAATACCCCAAAAACCAAGTCATCAAACAAACGAGCATCACTGGGTGTCATGATAGACGATGAATCTAATGGAGTAACCATAGCTGATGTATTGTCTAATTCTGCTGCTGACACTGCAGGATTACAAAAAGGAGATGTTATCGAGCGCTTCAATGATAATTTGGTTACCTCATTTAGAGAGTTAACCATGCTCATAGGACAAGTAGAAAGCGGCGAATCTGTCGTGTTAGAGATTAACCGAAGTGGAAAATCCATAACTGTAGAAGTTATTATGGACTAAGAGGCTAAGTAGTCTTACTCAGCCTCATCATCCTTAATTTTCTTATAGCGCTTTGCGGACTTCAAAGAGTTGACAATCATCCACTCGAGCTGGCCGTTAACACTTCTGAATTCGTAAGCCGCCCATTTCTCAACCATTTTCATGGTTCTCTCATCTACACGTAAGACAAATTTTTTCTTACTCATGTACCCTGAGACTTAAGCAATTAGAGTGCCTGTATTAATAACCGGTGTTGCCTCCTTATCGGAACAAAGAACAATCATCAGATTACTTACCATGGTAGCTCTCTTGTCCTCATCGAGTTCTATGATCTCCTTTTTGGATAATTCATCAAGAGCATTCTCAACCATACTGACAGCTCCTTCAACAATTTTCAATCTCGCAGCTACAATGGCTTCTGCCTGCTGTCTCTTTAACATAGCAGAGGCAATCTCTGGGGCATAAGCTAAATATCCTATCCGAGCTTCAATCACTTCTATTCCTGCCATAGCTAATCGATCATCTAGCTCTTTCTCCAATGCTAAGCTAACCTCGCCTGTATCTGAACGTAGCGTAATCTCCTCCTGATCATCATCAAAATTATCGTAGGAATATGTTCCAGCCAGTTTACGCACCGCAGCATCAGTTTGCACCTTCACAAAGCTCTCATAATCACTAACATCAAAAGCTGCCTTATAAGTTTCATCCACCTTCCACACTAAGATTACACTAATAAGTATAGGGTTACCTCTCTTATCATTAACCTTTACACGCTCACTATCAAAATTTCGAGCTCTCAAACTTATTTTATATCTGCTAAATAATGGATTAACCCATGAGAACCCATTTTCTTTGAGCGTACCAACATACTTACCAAAGAAGGTCATCGCCTTTGACTGATTAGGGTAAATCACGATGAAGCCCTTAATCAGAAATAGCGAGGTCAGAATAATTAAACCAAATAGTCCAGGGTGCAAGAATTCACTTACTACCCCATATAATCCTCCCCATAATAGAATTAGAACAACTGGCAGAACAATCCAACCTGAAATGGCAGTTATAATTTTTTCTTTCATAGCAATATGATATTAATTTGATATCAATATACTATGTATCTAATTATCTTAAGGAATAAGTGACGAACTACTCTCATGTGTCGACAAACATAAGACCTATAATACCTTTAAGCTAGCCACATAATAGTCTTGATCTATCTCAACTAAGCTAGGAAGAGACCCAGTAGTCAAAGTCTTCCAATAGGTAGAACCATTTATTCTGTTTGGCTCCCCATCAACCATGATATCTACTGACATCTCAAAGCCAGGAATCACATTAGACCATCTATAGGCAAGGCCATTTTGCCCCAATCTATACTCAAGTATAGGTATATGATAATCACGTAGATACTGGTCAAAAACAGGCTTTAAGTTAATGCCCAATTGATCAATCATATATTGCTCTACCTGCTGTGTTATCACTGTCTGATGATAAAATTCCTTATTGAGTCCTCTAAGTGTTTCTCTCCAAAGGTCGTCATCATTGACAATCTGTCTTATCGTATGAAGCATATTGCTCCCTTTATAATACATATCTCCAGATCCTCTTTTATTAACACCATAGGTGCCTATTATCGGAGAAGCATTACCAATCAGTGACCGAGTACCAGTGACATACTCGGCTCCAGCGTCTTTACCACTATGATACTCAACATATAAACACTCAGAATATGCTGTAAAGCTCTCATGGATCCACATGTCAGCGATATCCTTGTAGGTTATATTATTAGCAAACCACTCATGACCTGCTTCATGAATGATGATAAAATCAAATCCCAACCCCCATCCAGATTGACTCAGATCTCGACCTCTATAACCATTCATATAGTCATTACCATAGGTTATAGAGCTCTGATGCTCCATCCCTAAGTATGGCGCCTCCACCAGTTTAAACCCATCCTTGTAAAAAGGATATGACCCAAACCAATACTCGAAAGCATCTAACATCATCGGTACCTGCTCAAATTGTTCCTTCGCCTTAGATAAGTTATCTCTGAGCACGTAATAGTCGAGATCCAACTCTCCAGATTCTCCTTGATATGATTCGTCAAAGTGTACATAGTCCCCGATGTTAATATTCACTCCGTAATTATTGATTGGATTATCGACATACCACTCAGTTGTTACTTTACCTCCAGATTCCATCTTGGATCTTAGGCGTCCATTACCCACATTCATTAATCCTTGAGGAACTGTAACGCTAACTAACATACTATCAACTTCATCATACATATGATCCTTGCATGGCCACCAGATACTAGCACCTATACCTTGACAAGAACTGGCGGCGAATGGATTCCCATTTGAATCCTCAACCCAAGTGATTCCGCCATCCCAAGGAGCTCGAGCGGCTATATGAGGATGGCCACCATAATAAACTTTAATTGCATTAGTTGACCCTGCTAATTGCTTCTCTTCAAGATGTATATGATAGGCCGCTCCTTCATTTGTAAATCTCAACTCTTTCCCGCCTTGGGTGACCTTACCAATTAGTAAAGGCCGTTGCAGATCTATTTGCATTATTTGATGCTCTGTCAACACGATATATTGAATCAAGTTTGATCCATGTATCGTACTATCATAAGGGTTAACCTCAATATCTAAGTGATAATAATTCAAATCCCACCAGGCTCTCTCGGGTGTTATAGAGCCTCGTAGTGTATCTGCCTTAGTAAACTCTTGACCAAATGATAATCCCACCATCAACAACATCAGCACCACAAACCAGTACTTCATAAAGCTATATATTTAGAAAGAGCAAGATATCTAATTAAATGTTGGCCAACAAAAAGGAATATTTTGAAGGACATTCTTTGCTAATTAGCGGACTCTTATGGGGTATCACATGCTTTTCAATTATGGAGATCATTATACCCTGGAGACAAAAAACTGAAATAGATTGGGATCATATTTTTAATATTAATTCTACCCATTTGGCTCATTGTAGGTATGACTTATGGGTATGTCATGAAAGGTTTTTATAAGAAATATCCCAAAGGCTGACATTGTGAATAAGAATATCTTCACCGAAACAAATTTCTATATGGGCCCTAAAAAAGAAGAATTCGAAGGTAGAGCTTGGATTTTAAGTGGATTAGTTTGGGCTATACTTTCTTTAATTTTCAGCTAAATATTCATGCTAATCACGTCTCATCAAAAAATAGACATTATTAGGGTATTAACTACTCAATTACCCATTTGGCTCATTGGGGATTAGTTTGGGGCTATTACATGAAATTTTATTACCGCCGTTATCTTAAGGATTAGGATCCAACTGGCGTTCTCTTATGGGCGTTACACCTACCAACTCTTATAGTAAACTATAATTATCTTAAAAAAACTACTGTAGATTGAACCTGGCTGTCAAACCTCCATTGATGTTAGTCACGTCGAAGCCACCTAAAGTCTTGGGTTTAGTCTGATTGTAATCCATAAATAATCTTAAAGTGAAATACTTGTTGATATCATAATCAAATGATGGACTAATCTGCAAAGTGTAGGTTCCTCTTGTAGCCTGAGCATCTCGACCACTATCAAATTCATGAATGTAAGTAGCATCATCCCGAACGCTGAAATCAAAACTGAACTGGAAACGCTTTTGGAACTCTTGGGCCGCACCTCTTGGATTTGTAGGATCTTCAGCAGGTTGTTCAGACTTGTCACTACCTCTCCTACTACTCCTCTTTCTTCTGTTCTTTTGACCAGTAAGAAACGGAATATTAATATCGTCAATGATCCAACCTATTCCCGCAGTATACTCTGTACTCTGCCGTTCGTTAATCTGACCCAAACCTGTAGAAAGCTGTAATGCTCTTGACTTAGCAAACTCGAAGTTTGCTGTTAGGTTACTTCTTGTCTTGAAGTCTATACCAATAATCGGTTGAAAACGCTCTTCTATAATAACTTCAGGAATCTCAAATCGAGCAAAATAATTTTTTGTAGAAACATCAGGATCAATGAAGAACTGATCTGTTGGATCATATTGTAGATCTGTCTGATAATTATTAACGCCGAGTGTTGATGTATATCCATGTGCGATACTGAAGTTAGAAAAGATCTCTTTGAACCATGGCAGTTTAGATAATCCATTATAACGCAGCTGCCAGTTCGGCTTAGGGATATATCCACGTCCAGCCACTTGATCTGTTAAATTAAGATCTATGGTTTCTGGATCATCATTAATATAGGCTGCTAAGAATGATGGAATCAATACATCAATATGCTGACGTCCGAATCCAGCGGCATAACCTTGATCTGATTCATGTTGCCCGGATCCAGGCTCATTCGGTAGTCTATTAGAGATTATCGCTCTATATGATTCAAATCTTGAGAATAGCCCATCTATATCTGAATCAAACAAAGTTCCCAAGCCCATGAAACTCACCTCATAGCTTCCTAAATCCCTAAGAGCAACTTGTTGCAAATCAACCTCTCCAGAACCGGGCACAGCACGATTTACAAAGTCCTCAGCATGATTACGACTATATGTTTTATTGAATCTTAAATCTATGTCAAAGTCTTTCCACGGCTCAACCGTTAAGCGTGCTTCGTATGACTGTGAATTATTTTGAAGAACTTGCTGATTTTGAAATCTTGAAGGACTTATCCATCCCTGATTTGCAGCATTTCGCAACCAATTGTTCTCATTATTGAGATCAATATTAGGCTGAATACCAAATACGAATCCCCAACCAGGTGATCCTCCATTCATGCCTAATAGGTTTGGAGTGTTTGCAAACCCAGGAATCATTGTAGACAGGTTTTCTCTATATGTGACTTTGAGCTCCCTCAACGAAAGCAAGGGCCTAACTAAAATCTTCTCGATGGTAGTGATTTCACGATCTTTTTTTCTATTTTGTCCCTCTACGTCACCACCTCCTCCACGAGGATTTCTGGAACGACCTCGAGAACGACTTCTGCCACCCTGCAGCTTCTTTAGATAAGGTATTTTGTCATATAGTTTATCAAAGGCAAACGTCGAGTTGATACTTCTTACCTGACTATTCTGAATGGTGTGCCAAGGTTGAGCTTCAGCATATTGAGGTTCTATTAATTCTATTAAACTAAGGGATCCTGCATTCCATGTGTAATCAGCATTATAAGAAGCACGGGCGGTGATCCAATCCATTCCTGGTATGTACTTGAATGGCACGGTATAGTTAATATTTACCCCTTGATTATAGTTTTGCAGACGACCTAAATTCCGAAGATTATCTCGACGATACTCATTTGGCAAGTTTGGATTGGCTAATACTTGTTCTGTAACATTCTCCCCATACTCATTACTCCAGTCTCGCTCTTCTATTGTAGGCGCAACTCCAACCTGCCTGAGTTCATCTACAACTGCAGAAGCGGAAGCTGTAAAGTTTAGCTTAAGCGATTTAGCGAGATCCCACTGAAGACCATAATTCCGAGTCCAATTGAATCTCTGATCATCAAAAGCATATTCGATCCCTTCTTCAGCAGGGTCTGGCAATCTGAAGAACCTTCGATTCTTTAACCTTCTAATCTGTGTGTTGAATGTAATTGAATTAGGTATGAAATTGAAGTTGATCTCCTTAATAAATCGTAAAGCCTTAGTTTCTATGCCCTTGAATGGCACAAATGGCTTTGTTTTGGCATTGAAACCATAGGACACATCACCTCTCTGATCTGTTGTTATCTCTTCTTTAAGGATGTCATCGCTATAGGTCGTTTTACTGTGACTATAGCTGACGCTGATATTACTTATATCCCATGGTTTGGGAGATTTATCACTGGTTCGTTGCTTACGAACATTAGTGAAGTTGATAGTCTGAATCGTAGTGCGCTCTTTACTTCTGTCATCGATATCTTCGATATCTGGGTAACCTTCTATACTTTTAAGCGTATCAACTCTTAGATCCAGTTCAAATGGATCATACTCTGCTTGTCTAACAGACTTAGCATACTGATAATAAAAAGGTATACTTAATCCCCACTTATCTGGAATGAACTTACCTAATTCTAAGTTTGCCGCAATATCAAACTCTGTAACATGATCCAGTTGTCGCTCCTGAAGCTGCTGATCTATCTGACCAAAACCAATAGTACTAAAATTACCACTCATCGTGAGGTTACCTAAATCTGCCAATTGCATATCAACTCTAGCAATACCGGCTGTTCCTCCCCTATTATTTAGGCCTTTCAACCTAAGTTCATTAAACCATACTTCTGCGCAGATGGTCTCTTCGCGTCCTTTGTTACTGCGCAATCCAAGGACTATTCCCTTCACCAAACCTAATGTTGGATTACCCTTAATTCGGATACGAGCATTTTCTTTATTTGGATCTCCACCTGGCAGTTCAAATATGTCTGTCTTAGCAAATCCCTCTAAATTTCTTTGGATTTTGGCATCAGTAAAAAGCTTCAGGGGAAAACTAAACTTATTTTCTTCACGCCATACTTCTTCTGTATACTCTTGTTGCTCTAAAGCGGTCTGCCGGAAATTACCTATGATATTGTTGGTATCAGAAAGTGTTAATGGAATCTCGTACTCGTAATAGTTGTTTTTAAAGTCTCTACCAATTCTTATAAATGCCGATAGCTCTTCATCTTGGAGCAGATCATCTCTCGCTTCAGCATGAACGAACAATTCTAACTCTTCATACAATCGCATATCAAACTCCGTGAGCTTATACACCATAGCCTCACAGCTATCTGGAAGACCGCAGATTCTGACATTCATGGCATTTTCATCCTGGAGTACATTCGTGAATGTACTTACAAAACGTTCTTGAACAATTCCTTTTGGAAGGATGTAGTTAAATGGTGTTTTTCGACTATTCTCTTGAACTCCAACCTCGTCAATTACGAAGTCTACCGCGCTTGCACTTAAATCACCTAAACACTCCTCATCGAGCGGTAGGCGTCTCCATTGATTACGGATCAACTCGAACTCTGCCATCCTAAAGGTCTTAGGTGTGGCAAAATCAGTCATATACATCCTCATAAACTGTATAGACCTAAAACCTTGTATATCGTTAATCGCTACACCTTCATTAAGTGGTATTCTGAAACGATACCACTTCTCCTCTTGTAAGGTTGATGGATTCGTTAATACTCTTTCATCTGTAATAAAATCATCCGGTGATCTACGTAATTCACCATTTTCATTGGTGATATCTATACGATACTGCCAGTAACTCTCACTTTGCTCTAAGGACCTGTTACCATTAAGATCTTCTGAATCAGGCTCAGGGTTTCCTATTCCGACTCTTTGACTTCCTCTGTTCTCGACGTTTCCTTGAGGATTATTAAATCTCTTATATCTTTCATTGAGTGGAGTCCCTTGAGGGTAGACTTCATTATCTAAGAAACTTATGAAGTTGTCATTACTTGGATCAGTCAAGTTGACTAACCCTAAGGAAGAGTTCACATTGTCAATATAATCTCTAAACTGATTACGTTCCAGATTGTCATCTAATCCATCAAAACCTTGATCCTGTATGGCAGAATTAGTTCTATCGAATGCATCTACATTAGGAATTGATAAAGGAATCTCCCCCCAAGCCGTATTTCTCGTTGGCACATTTTCCTCAGGGAGTGGAATAGCATTCTCATAGAATTGGAGATTATCTTTAAGGATATCCTCTGATACATTACCTAAGTGAAAGAAGATCGTACCTGACTCATCGTCCAAGTGATCCCCATCTCTCCTCTGCATAAATGGATTCAGCATCCAAAATTCTATGTACTCTATGTTGGCCGCTTGAAAATCATTGTTGCCATCGATATATCTCATGATACCTCCCCATCGAGATTCAGGATCTCTCAGTCGTATATCGTTGGTAGCTGGGTCAGTCTCAATACCAGCTGAAAACGGAGTTCCTTGGGGTGCATCGAAATTGTAAGGTCCTCGTTCTGTAGGATAGTAACTTACATCAAATGTCAATAGATCAGGAATTTGGCTGATATCCAATTGACGTTCGAAAAGTTCGGTTTGATCTACTCTACGAGTATAAGGATCAGCATTATCCTCAGCAGAACGAATTCCGAAATCATTAACCACATACCAATTGGTCAATGCCCTGTTGACACCATAGGTAAGATCATTAGTTAATAATGATTCTCGAAAACGACTTGGCGTACTTGCAAGCACCCACCTCGAAGGACTGTTTCCTAATGGTATACTGCTACTGGCTCCTTCAAAATCATCTAAACTTACTGCTGGCTTGTCTTCATTTGGAACATTGATCGCTCCAGAGACTCCTGGTCTAATCGCGGCAACCTCTGCAGATAATGTTAAAGACGATTCGGTATTAGTACTATAAAAAGGCAACTTGTCCACTAATCGAGTAATAAAAGGAGCCTCAGTTGTGAAAATGACGTCCAAGCCGTACATCCTATTATTTATAGGATCATCTCCAACATTCACTTTTTGTGTGAATGGTCGTTCGAATAACCTCATATAAGTACCACCTATAGTCAGATTATCGCTGACTTGGTACTCCCCACGGAGTCCAAACATGGTTTTTTGCTGTAGACCAAATAAGTTTTGATCCTCAAAAGATACTCTTATAGGAACCCCTTGTTGTAGGTAGGCATCGTTAAGGATCTTAATCCTCCCAATACCATAATCTATATCGTAGTCTATTCCTTCTCTGAGAATTTGGCTACCGGCTCTAACTGTAACCGACCCTCTGGGTATATTAAATGATCCCAAACTGATCTCTGAGGAGAAGTTACTCTTCAGTTGTCCTTTGATCAAGAATCTGTTTTTCTCTAATTGCTCTCGAGCTACAATTACAGTATTGTTATACAACTCAGGGAATCCATATTTCTGATAGAGTTCTTCATCATTATTCAGCAACTGTCTCAGACTATTACCAAAAGGTTCTAAAACCGGGAAAATTATACTCCCTGTTCGGGTATTAACAGTTACACCTGGTATGAAATCAAATATTCCATCTTGCTGCGGATCTAATCTTGAGTTTAGCCGATCTAATTGAAATAAGTCCAGCAGAGGTATACGATTAAACCCAGGCTCTGGAATAAATCTCTTCACAGTTGCCGTAGCATTATCCTCGAAAAAGATATCTAATTGAAAGTCTTCTTCCGTGAGCTGAGCACTGTTCAAAGAATAAATATTCTTCATCATTAATTGCCATGACGGCAAATCAATACGTTGATTAGAACTCTTTAGCATCTTGACATAGATCACATCCTCCGGTTCGGGATTATTGTCCTGATCTAAACCTCCTGTATTACTTTCATTGGTAAGCTCTCCCACCTTATATACCTCGCTACCATTGAGGGTATAGGTATATTCATATGCCACCCCTAATACCTGATTAGGTTGAAGTCTAACATTCAACGAAATAAATCCTAATTCGGGATAAAAGGTATACTCTGATGGTCTCAACTTCCTCATACTCTGCACCTCAAAGTCTCTCACCTGAGTAAGACCATATTTAGTCCTCAACAAAGTGGAGGTATTAACTATCTGACGAGTTTCGTCATCATTGACTAACTGCCTGAACAAACCACTGTTATCATTATCTGGTAATTGCTTACCATCTACATCGAGATAAAGCGGATCCCCAGTCGTCTGTGGCTGCCACATCGTATTGGGATCAGAGAAGTTGTCCGTATCTGATTCACCTAAATAACTTATTGCCGCTACTGTTGTGGCATTCTGTAAGTCATCATTAGGCTCACTGGTCACCCATACTTCAATATTAGTTATCCTCATTAAGGATCGAACCTGAGGAATTGTACTTAGAGCGCTCTCAAATATTTCCTTGTTATAATGAGATAATAGAAAGTGTCTATTCTCATCATATTCATCCGGTCTAATTTCAAACTCTTGGATCAACTTCCCATTCTCCAGAGAAATGGTTTCTGCCTCAGATCGAGACTGTGATGCTACACCCGTTAATCTAAAATGACCAAATTGTAATTCAGTTTTTAAACCAAATAAATCCTGACTCCCATTAATCAGCTGACTCTGAAGCGGAAAACTAATGTCACCGGCTTCTATGGCCTTAATTATGCCATCCTCATCAAATGCATCAGCTAAGTATCCGAGATTTAACTGATTATCAAAATCAAATGTGGCTTGTGTATTATAATTAAAACCGAGATTCATTTTCTCCCCAATCTTACCATCGACACCCATATTGATGTCCATGTCAAAATTGAAACCCCCAGTTCTTCTATTATTTTCATTGACATTCAACCCTTCCAAAGTTTGAACATCAACTCCCATGGTTACATCGATATTACCAGTGGGTTGTATAGAAACCTCTGTACCTCCAAAAAGTCTATCTACTAATTGTGAGGATATGTTTATCTCAGACATTGGATCAATCTTGAATCCTCTGCTGAAGTCCAAACTCTTAGTACCAGATAATTTTCTTAAATAATCTTTTTCTTGTTTTTGTTGCTGCCAATTAAGATACTCTTCTAAAGTTAGGTAAGTCGGAGTCCTAAAGAACTGATCACCAATTTTTTCCATCACCACAAACTGGCCAGACTTCATATCATATTCGATAGTCTGCTCTATATTACTAGGAGTTATATCAAATGGGTTATAATACTCCTCTGTGATAAAATCGCCGTAGCGATCCTTTAGAGGAATAGTATCTGCTATCGCTTCAACAATTTTGATGTTATAATCTGGCCCTACCACCGTTGATGCTGATATATAATGATAGCTTAATAGCACCATACCATACCACACTAAGACCCAACCCTTCAAACTTATCTTCATTACGGAGACCTTAATAGTCAGATTATTTTCTTATTCAGTTATGCTCACGAGACATAAAAGACTGGGGAAAACCCTATCCTCGTCGTCTTAGATTTTTTAGAACACCTTAGTAACGCAAAAATATTGCCGAAGGTATCTTTTTTGTGATTTTGTATGAACCATATGCGTACCAAATATGTGTCGACAGTGCACTTTAAATAATATACAGTCTCTCCCAGTATGATTAATGGAAGCTAAAGGTGCTTTTCACTTACCTCATCATGCTCAAGGCGGTTTTTATCAAATGCTCAACACTATGACTCTCTCCCGTGGTAATTTTGCTTAAGACTTTTCTAACCGTTTGTTTTTGAAATCCTAAAGCTACCAGCGCTTCAAATGCTTCTTCTGACACATTATTTTCAGTACTCACAGTCATGTCTATTGGGCCTCCATCTTTCTTGAGCTTATCCTTTAAATCCAGGATTAATCTCTTAGCTGTTTTGGGGCCAACACCTTTGACCTTTTTAAATGCAACATCATTTTCTGTTACAATAGCGGTTCTAATCTCCAAAGGAGGCATTGACGACAATATGATTCGAGCGGTATTTGGACCAATTCCTGAAACGGAAATAAGTTGTTGAAACAGCCTCTTTTCTTCAAGATCTGCGAAACCATATAGACTAAGATCATCTTCTTTGACATTAAGATGAGTATATAAAAGCCCTGTATTTAGGTTTTCGATTTTACTATAAGTATTAAAGCTGATATAAATATGATAGGCCACCTCGGCTTTGTCTTCAATATATACTTCAGTAGGACTTTTATGAACAAATTGACCTTTTATATATGCATACATCTCAACTCATATTTTGATTGAGTCAAAAATAATCATTCCCATATGGATTGTATTTAATCGATTAACTTTGCCGTACAACTATTCTTACACATTGATGAACGTACTCATCCTGGGGGGTGGAGGCAGGGAGCATGCCTTTGCTATTAAAATACAAGAGAGCACTCTCTGTAATAATCTCCATGTTGCGCCTGGAAATGCAGGTACTGCTCAAATAGCTAAAAATCATTCTATTGACATCTTAGACTTTGAAGCGGTCAAAGCATTGGTTAATAGTGAATCCATTGATATACTACTGGTAGGTCCCGAAGCTCCTTTGGTCGAAGGTATCTGTGATTATTTTAAATCTGAATTGCCAGAATTATTAGTTATCGGCCCAAGTAAAGCAGGTGCCCAGTTAGAAGGCAGCAAGGCTTATGCAAAAGAGTTTATGGCCGAGTTTGACATACCTACGGCAGCCTATGTAGAAATCAACATCAACAATATCGAAGATGGATACCGTTATATTGAAGAAAACGCAGGTCCATATGTGCTAAAAGCAGATGGTTTAGCAGCGGGCAAAGGAGTCCTTATTATATCTGACGGACAAGAAGCAAAAGATAGTTTAAAAAAAATGCTCAACGGGCAGTTTGGTGCAGCTAGTAAAAAAGTAGTCATTGAAGAATTTTTAGACGGGGTAGAGTTCTCAGTTTTTGTTCTTACCGATGGTCAGTACTATTCACTTTTACCTATTGCCAAAGACTATAAGCGAATCGGAGAAGGAGATAAAGGACCTAATACTGGAGGAATGGGAGCAGTTAGCCCCGTACCCTTTGTAGATGATGAACTGATTTCTGAAGTCAAGAAGAAAATCATCATTCCAACCATTAGTGGACTTCAAAAAAGGAATATCAATTATCAAGGGTTCATATTCTTCGGCTTGATTAAAGTTAATGATGAGCCGTATGTCATAGAATATAATTGTAGAATGGGCGACCCTGAAACAGAAGTTGTACTACCGAGATTGCAGAGCGATCTCATAGAGTTATTTGAAGCCCTAAGGGATCAAAAGCTATATGAAATCAGTATTTCAAAGAAAGAAGAATTTGCTACGACAGTTGTAATGGTTTCAGGTGGTTACCCTGGAAGCTATAATAAGGGTTACCCAATTACTGGTATTGAACAAGTCACTGAATCCATGGTATATCAGGCAGGAACAATAAAATCTGATGATGGTGGAATTATTACTAATGGTGGTAGAGTATTAGCCGTGACATCTTTTGGAAAGGACATACAGGAGTCAGTGAATAAGAGTTTATACTCTATAGACAGAATTGACTTTGAACAAAAAAATTATCGAAAGGATATAGGATTTGATCTTTAAGGAAGATCGAGATGTATTATTATTAGTCAGAACACCGTTTTATGGTGCAGAAACTTTATAACAGAACAGAAAAAATAGAAATGGAACGTTGGTTTAAAGGACTCTTAATACTTTGCTCAGTGGTAATTCTGAGCAGTTTGAGTGCTCAAGAGGACGCTGTGTTGTTTACCATAGATAAGGAACCAATAACAGTTTCTGAATTCAAGTATATCTATGAGAAGAACAATCGCGATAAAGCACTTTATGACAAAGAGAGCCTGGAGGAATATTTGGATCTCTACATAAATTTCAAGCTTAAAGTTCACCGCGCTAAAGAACTGAAGATGCACGAAAAAGAATCTTATAAGCAAGAGTTAGAGGGATATCGCAGACAGTTGGCAGATTCATATGTGATAGATAGAGAAGTAAATGATCAATTAGTCGATCAAATATATGAACGCAAAAAGACTGATATCATGCTGAAACATATACTGGTATCAGTTAAAAGAAAGACCTCGGATACACAACAAGAAAATGCCCTGACTAGAGTGGCTAAAATTCAAGAGGCCTTAGATAATGGCACTCCTTTTGAAGAAGTTGCTAAAAATATGTCAGAAGACATAGGCTCCGCTCAAATTGGAGGTGATATTGGCTACATGACTGCAGCGCTACCTGATGGATATGTAGAGTTAGAACATGCTATGTATGCAACCGAAGTAGGAACTTATACAGGTCCGATAAGGACCGACATGGGTTATCATTGGGTTAAGGTAGATGAAATTAGACCAGCAAGAGGGAAAGTTGAGATTGCTCAACTTCTAATCAGAAAGAAAAGAAATGGAAGGATAGTTAAAGATGCAAGAACTGCCATAGATACCTTTTATAGTAAATTACAGAAGTATCCCAATTTATTTGAGAAAATGGTCAAAACCTCTTCTCATGATGAGAAAACCAAAAATAAAAAAGGGTATATAGGTTACATTGGTATTGGACAGTATGAAAAAGCTTTTGAAGATGCTGCTTTCGCCTTAACTGAGGACAATCATTACTCTAAACCAGTTGAGACCTCCATAGGGTATCATATCATCAAAAGAATATCTAAAAAAAACCCAGAATCTAAAGATCAAATAAGGGCTAAAATCAAAGGAAAATTAAACAGTGGAGAGCGCTTTGATTTGCAAAAGGTCAAAGTGATCCAAGACATTCAAAAAGAGGCAGGATTTCTTCAGGATAAAGAGGCCTTAGCCATATTTAATGACTCACTTGATTTAGACTTTTTTGACTTCGATTGGTCCCCTCCATTATATGATGAGAATGAATTATTTAATTATGGCAATAATGTAGCGACATTAAATTCTTTTGGAGCCTATGTAAAAAAGAATAATAAAATCAGAATTAGAGGGAGGGAAAAGGGTATTGAAAAAACTGTTAATGAGCTCTATCAAAATTATGTTGGTAATGAAGCTATAGCATATATCGAAGGACAATTAGAAGAACGATACATAGAATTCAAAAATTTACTCAGAGAATATGAGGAAGGTATACTTCTATTTGAAATAACAAAAAATAAAGTTTGGGACAAAGCCTCTCAAGACACTCTGGGCTTAAAGAGATTTTACGCAAATAATCAGAACAAATATATTTGGGAGCCAAGAGCTGATATATCAACTTACTCTATCAGGACTATATTAAATAATGTGCTAAATGATATTGTGAATTATAGCAAGGAACATAGTCCCGACGAAGTGTTGTCGCGCTTTAACATAGAAGATAAAGAATTGGTAATGCACGAAGTTGCGAAAGTCGAACGAAGCTCACAGCTATCTAAAGGGCTTTATTTTAAAAAAGGTACAACTTCAAAACCACGGGTTAATAGTACGTTAAAAATTTCAACTTTTAAAAAAGTTGAAGAAATCTATCCTGCAAGTAAAAAGACTTTGAAAGAATCTCGAGGTTATGTAATATCTGATTTTCAAGACCAACTTGAAAAAGACTGGATATCTATGTTAAGAGATAAATACAACATAAGTATTAAGAAAAAAGTACTCAAAGGACTCATCGCCAAATCTTGATATGTACGCTATCAGATATGCGATATTGGCGGTAATCGGAACCATCATCATATCTTGTAAGAGAACAGTATCTAAGGACAATACAGATCCTATTGTTGCCAGCGTATACAGAGTCAACTTATACCAAAGTGAGCTGAACTCAATCATACATCCTGCTGTGAATAAAAGAGATAGTGCAGCTCTGGCTAAAGCATATATTGATCAGTGGGTCAAGGATCAAATACTCATGTCAAAAGCCTCCTCATTTAGTGTAGATAATCAAAGAATCAATCGCTTAGTTGAAGATTACAAAAAGAAACTGATCAAGTTTGAATACGAAAATCAAATCATAGCAGAGCGACTTGATACGGTAGTTAGTGATCTGGCACTTAAATCATTTTATAAAGAAAATAAGGAACAATTTATCCTGTCAGAACCTCTATATAATATTCAGATAGCAGAAATTATCGCAGACAAATCTGAACTCAAAAAACTCTACACACAATGGGGAAAAGATGATGCTAAAGACTTAGCTAACTTCTCCAAAATCTCACTCAAATCAAGTCTTGATACCACCGTTTGGATGACATGGCAAGAAATAGAAGCGTGGTCTGACAAATTCAGCGAACGCAAAGCTCAAAGAGTGGGAGATCAACGAGTAAGAACTGAAAATTCAGAAATTTTTCTTAAAGTGAGAGAAAGTCGGCCAATTAAGGATTTTTCACCCCTACCTTACGTGACTATTCAGTTAAAACAGATGATATTGCATAAGCGTAAGTTAGACCTATTAGAAAGAAGAAAGGACGAGCTCTATAACAGAGCGTTAGAGTCCAATGAAATCAAAATATTTGTAGAATGAAATATTTGCTTGGCATCATTTTATCCCTACTCATGTCATTAACTATTAATGCACAGGAGGCATTAATCTTAGATAAGATTATAGCTCGTGTAGGTAGCGAGTATATCCTCTACTCTGAAGTCCAAGAGCTTTATAGTTATGCCAAGGCGCAAAATGTAGAGTATGGTGCTGAAGTACAGTGTCAAATCATGGAACAGCTCATCGGAAAATCACTATTACTGGATCAAGCCAAGTTGGATAGTATAGAAATCAGCAGTGTAGAAATTGAGGTCGAACTTCAACGTAGAATTGATTATATACTTGCTCAAATGGGAGGAAGTGAAGAGCGATTTTACTCCTATTACAACAAAACCCCTTTAGAACAAAAGGAGGTTATGAGAGAACCTTTGAGAGAAGAACTCATACAACAACGCATTCAAGGTCAGCTCATACAAGACGTCACTATTACTCCAAAGGAAGTTGTAGCCTACTTCGAGTCAATTCCCACGGATAGTTTACCCTTCCTGAATGCTGAGGTTGAGTTAGGCGAGATTGTGGTTCAAACCCTTATTTCAGACAAGTACAAAGAAGCAGCGTATAATAAACTGCAGAAGGTAAGAGATAGAATCGTCAACGAAGGAGAAGATTTTGCAGAATTAGCCTCAATATTTTCAGACGATGGCTCAGCCCAAAGTGGAGGAGATCTGGGTTGGCAGAAGAGAGGTACATTTGTACCCGAGTTTGAAGCAAGTGCATACAACCTCGAAGAAAACGAAGTTTCAGAGATTGTAGAGACCCAGTTTGGGTATCACCTTCTTCAATTATTAGGCCGACGTGGAAATACTATAAATGTGCGTCACATATTAGTCAAGCCTGAGGTAAGTGACGAAGATATTGATAGAACAAAATCTCATTTAGATTCTATAGCTGAAGCCATTAAGCTTGATTCTATCCCATTTGAATTAGCCGTAAGGCTTTATTCTCATGATGAATCACAGAGTTATAATAATGCAGGTCGATTAAACAATGAAAAGACTGGGGATACCTTTTGGGAAACTGGTGACCTACCCTATCAAATTTACTTTGCCATCGAAAACTTAGAAGTTGGAGATGTTTCTGAAGTGCTGGAGTTTAAGCAGCGAGGAGAGAAAATATATAAAATAATCCAACTCCAGTCCAAGAGTAAACCTCATAAGGCCAGTCTCGAAACAGACTACTCTAAGATCCAGAATTATGCTAAGGAAAGTAAGAAGAATCTCTATTTCAATAACTGGGTTGAAGAAAAAATTGATCAGACCCTGATAGAAATCATTGATGATTTCAAGGGCTGCCCAAATTTGGTACGGTTTTATGATAAATCAGATACTGCAATCAATAGATAATTCTATCGGATTAGTCTTAAACAAAGCTACATATTATAGTTCATTATCGATATTTTAGAAAAAATATCAGAAATGGACCCACACGAAATTGATTACTCTTTTTGCAGAGGAGATGCAATTCCTCGAGATCGAGCTGGATCCTTATGAGACTGTCATTGCAGAGCCAGGTAGTTTCATGATGATGGATGAAGATATCCAGATGAAAACTATGTTTGGGGATGGCTCCCAAAACGACGAAGGTATCTGGGGAAAGGTCTTCCAAGCAGGCAAGCGAGTTCTTACTGGAGAGAAGCTGTTCATGACTGCATTTACACATGTCGGTGATGGCAAACAAAAAGTCTCATTTGCTTCTCCCTACCCAGGTAAAATCATTCCGATGAACTTAACAGGCGATGAGGGTAGGATCATATGTCAAAAGGATTCCTTCCTTTGTGTAGCAAAAGGTGTATCAGTAGGCATAGAATTCTCTAGAAACTTAGCCGAGGTTTTTTTGGAGGAGAAGGATTCATAATGCAAAAAATCGAAGGTGACGGACTGGTATTCATGCACGCTGGAGGGTTTATTGCAAAACGAACCTTAGAGGTAGGTGAGGAACTTAAAGTAGATACAGGATGCTTTGTGGCTTTCACCCAGTATGTAGACTATGATATTACATTCGTCGAGGGAATAAAGAACACCATATTTGGTGGAGAAGGATTGTTCTTTGCCAACCTTATGGGTCCTGGTAAAGTTTGGATTCAATCACTTCCAATCAGTAGGCTGTCAGATCGTATCTTATCGCATAGTAAAGGGTACTTTGGCAATGGGGGCAAAGGCGAAGGAAGTATTTTAGGCGGATTAGGCAATCTATTAAATGGGGATGGGTTCTGAGTAAGATAAAAAAGAGCGGCATACCCCCCAGTAGCCGCTCCGAAATCTCCAATACTTAATCCCTTAAGTATTCATAAGTTAAAGAACTTACCTACCTAAATCCATAATCCTTGCCAGTTTGCACTGATCTATTAGGTATATAATATATTTGATTTTTTCTCATGTTATATCATACATATAATCAATATAGTACACATATATAGTTTTATATATGAAGAGTATTTATGCAATAACAACCCCGTAGATGGTAAAAAAAGGGATTCATTGGATATTCTGTGTACTCATTTTTTTCTGGTCTATTGAGCCAGGTCAAACTCAGCACATAGAACAGAATATCTTGAACATAAACCATTGGCCTGCTGTCGGTTTAATGACTGCTGGTTTAGCTGTATCAGGTACAACCTTAAAACAGAATCTACAATCTGACCTACAAGACTTTTTTGGAAAAACCACCTCTAAAATTGATGATTACCTCGCCATGGTTCCCAGTGCGCAAGTATTGATTTATGGCATAATTCCCAAACATGAAGATAGACTCTACCATTTAGAGAATTATGCCTACAGTACAGTCATCAATTTAGGACTAACCTATGGCATGAAAGCCATATTTAATGTAAAACGTCCAAATGGTGGCGAGTTTTCTTTTCCTTCTGGTCACACCTCTTTTGCCTTCTCTACTGCTACGGTTAGCTACATGGCTTTTAAAGATAAGAAGCCACTATTAGCATGGACATCTTACTTGCCAGCAACGATTACAGGAATTATGAGAATTCAGAAGAATAAACATTGGTCTCCAGATGTTTTATTTGGAGCTGGATTAGGGATCATTTCTACCCAACTTACTTATCGGATGCTAAGACCTCATAGGCATAATGATGAGAGCAAATTCCTTTCAAACTTACATTTTGACATAGGACCAGGCCAAATTGGTCTGGTATATAAGTTATAAAACGACATTTTGACATCTCTCCAATAATGGCATAGCCTTTGACTTGCAGTAGCTGTAATAATAGAATTCAATAAAACATAACTGTAGATAATTATGGCTTCAGGACAGATATCCGTACAGACGGAAAATATTTTTCCGATTATCAAAAAGTTCCTCTACTCGGATCAAGAGATATTCTTAAGAGAGTTAGTTTCCAATGCTGTTGATGCATGTAGTAAACTTAAAACACTCTCATCTAAAGGTGAATTTTCTGGTGAACTGGGAGAAATGACCATAGACATAGTACTTGAAGATGATAAACTGATCATCAAGGATAGAGGAATTGGTATGACTGCTGAAGAAGTTGATAAATACTTGAATCAGCTTGCTTTTTCTTCAGCTGAGGAGTTTTTAGAAAAATATAAAGATGAAGCAAGTATCATCGGTCACTTTGGCTTAGGTTTTTACAGTGCATTTATGGTAGCTGATAAGGTGGAAGTCATCACCAAATCCTATAAAGATGCCAAAGCAATTAAATGGACCTGTGCAGGTAATCCAGAATATGATCTCGAAGATTCAGATAAAGAAGATAGAGGGACAGAGATCGTATTGCACGTATCAGATGACAGTAAGGAATTCTTAGAAAAAGGAAGGATAGAGACACTACTTAATAAGTATTGTAAGTTTCTCCCATTCCCTATATGCTTCGGCCAAAAAACTGAAAGCACTTGGGAAGGAGAAGGTGAGGACAGAAAAGAGATTAAGACTGAAGTTGATAATGTGATCAATGAAAAAGACCCACTTTGGAAGAAGAGTCCATCTGAACTTACTGATGAGGATTATAAACAGTTCTACTCTTACTTATATCCCTTTTCGATGCCTCCTCTATTCTGGATACATCTCAACATAGATTATCCATTTAACTTAACAGGTATTTTATACTTTCCGAAGGTCAATAACTCCATTGAGATCCAAAAAAATAAGATTCAATTATACAGTAATCAAGTATATGTCACTGATGATGTGAGTCAGATTGTTCCAGAATTTTTAACTCTACTGCATGGTGTGATAGATTCTCCAGACATTCCATTAAACGTATCGAGAAGTTACCTACAAAGTGATAGTAATGTGAAGAAGATTACCACATACATTACTAAAAAGGTAGCAGAAAAGCTTAATAGCTTGTTTAAAGATGATCGATCAGCATTTGAAGACAAGTGGAGTGAGGTTAGTGTATTTGCTAAGTATGGCATGATCTCAGAAGAAAAATTCTACGATAAAGCAGAGAAATTCTGTCTGCTCAAGAACATCAAGGGAGAACATTATACAAAAGCTGAGTACAAAGAAAAAATTGAAGCTACCCAAAAGGATAAGCATGATAAAATCATACATCTCTACACAAATGACGTTAAAGGGCATCATAGCTTCATAGAGTCTGCTGAAGCCTACGGTTATGATATTTTAGAAATGGATAATGTAATTGACAATCACTTCATGCAACATCTAGAGCAAAAAATGGGCTATGGCACATTCGTCCGCGTTGATAGTGATACAGCAGATAATCTAATACAGACTGATGAGGAGAAGGAATCGGTGCTCTCTAAGAAAGAACAAGAGAAAGTGGAAAAAATCTTTAAATCAGTATTACCTGAAACCGGAGGGCCTAATTTAGAACTTAAGGCATTAGCCCCATCTGATTTGCCCGTAATCGTTACTCGCCCGGAATTCATGAGAAGAATGATGGAAATGCAAAATCTACAAAGTATGGGCGGCAGTGATATGCCAGAGATATTTAACGTTGTAGTGAATACTAATAACCCATTGGTTGCTGAGAAACTCAATAAAATGAGATCAGCTGAGAAGAAAGAAAAATTTGCGAGCTACTTATATGATTTAGCCAGACTCAATCAAGGAATGCTCAAAGGTGAAGAGATGTCAAGCTTTATTAAGAATAGCTTAGAATTTGTAAGCTAATCGGACTATAAAAGTCATGATTAAAGGGGGCGAAATAAATATTTCGCCCCTTTCTTTGTATCCTTATTTACTATTCTACTTTAGGACAGATAATTTATTTTGAGCTACAACTCGATTCATGTCGTTAATTACTTCTATCATATAATTACCTACAGATAGGTCATTAACTGGTACTTGTACCCTTGGAGTTCCAACATCGATATCAATTCTTTTAGCCACTCGTCCTTTCATGTTGACAAATCTAAGCTCTGAATCTTGAGCTAGTACTTGAGTAAATGAAACGTTCACAAAATCCGTTAAAGGATTTGTTCCAAAGTGAAATGAAATAAGTAACTCATATAATTCACAAGGTTCTTTACTAAATTCTAAATCATAGTACTCATTGATCTCAAGAGATTGTATTTTTCTAAGGGCGATCCATTTCGCCATCTCGATATATGCAGTAGCATAATCGTGACTGACGCCTTCCCTAACCCATACTAAGTGTAGATCGTCAACATCACCTTTGATTTTGAAACTAAGCGTCGCAACAGTAGTCCAGTTTTCATCACCATTGATAGTGACTCCTCCTCTAAGTTGATCTATCAGATCTATTGAGAAGTTTGTAAAACCGAGATTATCATCAAAATCAAGTGCCCCGATACTTGTAGCTTCGATTTCCTCCATAGTGCTATGGAAAGTGAGCACTGAATATTTTCCTTCAGGAAGTTTGATGTCACTCTTTTTCTCATTGAGCGCCAGTATATCTGTGTTATAGAAAACTCTGTAGTTTTGTCCTGCTAATACAAGTGGTTGATTCATTGATCTGAATTGAACATCTATGTATGCAATATGTGCCTCTTGATCAATTATGGGAGAAGTAAATCGAATATCCACTCCATTATTAGCAACAACCCCAGAAATAATAAATAAATAGCTACGAACGTAGTGGTTGAAATTCTCAGTTTCATTTTAAGCCAATTGATTCACTAATGTAGAATAGCTAAACATTACATCTTCTATCTCGAAATAAGGTAGAAAAGTTATTGGAATAGAAAAAACATAAGAAATGTCTGGAATTTCACATGTTTTATGATCAATTGGCTATTTGGCTAAGCCTTACGTCAACAGTGGAGACAGTATATTTACATGTCCCCATAACGTCCTAGGCAATTTTTTTATTGATGATCGTATGCCTTTATTATACTTTGACTTTGAAATACTCCACCATTAGTATCTAATAGTTCAACCGTATACCTACCACTAAACCATTTACTAAGGTCATAACTATATACAGATAAGCCTGATACTTTCTCGATTGCTACTTCTCGTCCTATTACATCTTTAATCAAGAGAGTCTTAGCATTAGAATTTTCTGCGGCTATTTTTACTTTCATCAGGTCTATTACAGGTTTAGGAAATACTGATACATCGAGATTTGAATCACCAGAAGTGAATGGGTTCCCAAGATGATCAATCATGAGATTAGCCTCTAACATAGACTGATGGTCTACTGCATCCCACTGAGATAAGGCTACTTGAGCGCTGGCAAATTGAGAGGATCTGTCATTAGCCCAAACGATATCATAAAGATTATTAGATATATTCTTAAAACATACACTTGCCACCTTAATCCAACTGCCATCACTTGGGATAGTAGTTGTATAATCATTGAGGGCTCTACCATCCACTGATAGAGATAAGAAGCCTTTATCATTTTGTTCTAAAACGATAACCTCGAGTGCTCCTATGGATTCTTCAGACGTATAGTTCTTGATGCTCTCTTTGATCACATTGGCATTTTCGGCATCATAAAACACCCTATAGTTTTGAAGTACGAGATCGATAGATTCACGATACGGCGACCTTATCTCCATATCAAAACACGATTGTTTGACTTGATTAGTTACTTGTAATAATCTCAGATCAACTTTGCTTTGAGCGCTGATTGTAATCAATCTAATGCTTGAGATCACCAGTATAATAGATGAGGTTCTCCTATCATATATTAACTATGGTTTTAATATCAACTTTAGTGCCAAACTACCTAATAATCAGATTTTTGTACTTACTGATTGAAGTTGTACCTAAAGTATTCTCGCTATTGTGTGTTGATAATTCCACATATGACCTGCCATACGTAGAAGTCATTTCTTCTCTTGCCAATACTACTTGGTCCTTTTCAAAATCATTCACCTCGAAACGCATTTGTGCTATTTCAAGTGCATTACCTGTAATAGGGGCACCTTTTTGCTTGAAATTTGTATGAACTATTGAGAAGTTTATAAAACCAAGGTTATTCTGAAATTCTAATGAATTTCTCCCAGACACATCTACACCGTCCACATGTTGGACCAGTTTCAGTTGGTACAAATCTTCTTGCAATGACTATTTTAGAGATTGTCTATGAGTTTTAGATTATCTGCGCTATAGTACAGCCTATAGTTCTGGCTACACAAATTTACTTGATCATCACTCCAATTCGTGATAGAAAGATTTACACACTGCTGATCCTCTAATTGATTTCCTTGATTGATCTGAAGGCTTAGATCTGTTCGACTGTTAAGGCTTGTTGCTAATATAATTAGGGCAATACCCCTCATTAACTTTTTCATATTAAGCTTCATTCGTTTCCTAAACTAAATTGTTCCTCTGGTACGAAACACCTTCATTTTAATAATGACACTATTGCTCATAACATACCACTACATATGAGTGAGTAATCATCTAAAATTACCATCAACCTTTGAGTTCATTCTCACAAACTACCACCCAAATACACCAAATAAAGTATATTATAAATTGCTTTTATCATAATGTATTAAATACTAAACACATACCACTTACTCATATATATAAATAATTAATATATTAGCACCATGAATAAACTATGCATAGGATTAATCATAGTAGGTCTTATCTTACTGTTATCCGCATGCCAAAATGAATCTGTTCAAACCCTTAATACAGATCAGATCAATCAATTTATGACCCAAGTTCATGCGAATGACCCTGCATTTACCCACAAAAATGTCAAGTTTGATTCAATCGTAACCCTCGCCGGTACCAGACAGTATCGTCAAAAAAGCCAAAAGATAAAAGCCAAGATCTTTTACTTTGGAGATCTTGCCAGAGGCTATTATAACCTCGCCGATCGAGATGATAAAAATCTCCAAATTTTTGGTAAAAAAGTTGACGGACTCTGGATTCACACTTGTGTTACCAAGATCAATATGGAAGAGGTTGGTGGCTATCTCATTTTAGATCAGAATCGTTCTGGAATCTGGTCTTCTGAACACATCAACTTCGAAAAACAAGAAATCTCATTAAAAAAATTTGGTCAGGATTACACTGAGCTTACTTCTTGGTAATAAAAAATTTAAACTTGGGTTGGTTGGTCTATTAAAATAGGGTCGGTTTACCGGCCCTATTTTATTTTTACGCTCTATGATCTTACCATTAGCATACCATAAAGGGGAGTTAATCTCCACCCAAGCCATATCATTCAGTGCAAACAATCTGTCTCTGCATCGTGGTTATGGCATATTTGATTATTTCACTTATCATAATGGACGGAACATACATTTAGATTGGTATCTCGACCGCTTTTATCGCAGCGCTAGTAAGGCGAATCTCAAACTCAAATTAGACCGATCAGAATTAATCGATATGATCAATCATATCTACAAGTATAATAATATCCAGAGATCCAATATGAAGTTGATCCTTTCTGGAGGGGATAGTCTCAATGGATTTACTAATAAGGGTAATTCTGAATTAATGATCCTCAACTATCAACATCAGGACAATCCAGCTGTCTATTACACCGATGGGGTAAGGCTAATAACGTATGAACATGTCAGACCTTTTGCTGAGATAAAAACCACCAATTATATGATCCCATACCTCATGCAACCTGAGTTAAAAAAAGTTGGAGCCATCGATGTTCTATATGTTTCTAATAATATGGTTAGTGAGACTAGTCGGGCCAACATCTTTAGCATAAAAAATGGTCTAATTGCCACCCCAGATCAACATATACTTCCAGGTATAACACGTAAGGCATTGCTAACCAAATGCAAAGAATTTCCAATTATAACCAAACCCCTTACACTGTCAGAAATGCTAAGTGCTGAGGAAGTATTCATTTCGAGTTCTACTAAAAAAGCAATGCCAGTGATACAGATAAACGATGAATTAATAGGAAATGGAAAAGTTGGACCAATTACTACTAAACTTAATCACTGGCTGACAGAGCTTTACGCTTAATTACAGCAGGATAAGCTAATACACATAATAATATAAGTGCAACACCTAAATAGAATTTTGGCGACAACTCATCAAAGTCATCCAATAGCAGCCCTGCCAAGACTATTCCGTAAACAGGTTCCAGATTAATCGCCAGATTAGAAGCAAATGCGCTGATATGCCTCAAAGCATAGAGATGAATGATAAATGCCAGACAAGTACAAATAACAGCGAGTACAACTAGGTAAAACCAATCTAATTCTATAGGTAACCATTGGCTATCAATACAAAGATGAACGCATGGTGCGAGTA
>CACLQQ010000029.1 GCA_902609095.1 uncultured Bacteroidota bacterium
AGATTCTTATCTGTCTTAAGGCATTAACAATAAATCAATTTCTTCTCGATTAATCTAATTATACATTCTAAAAAAAAGAATACGATTATTCTGCTAATTACCTAATCTATTCCTTTTGCTATCTATTTGAGCCAAAAGGACAGAAATAACCAACTTATGTCAGCTGAATAAAGAAGTTTTGCACGTTACAAGAATGATTAAATCGACTACTGGTAACTTTACGGACAAGCACATTGAAGATTCAATAGAAATCTATTGATTTAATAGAGTAACCATCGAAGATTGGAGAAGAAACAGAGGATTCAAGATAATATAGATGTCTAATGATTGAAAGCACAACACAGAAAAGGATTTATTCGAATGGAATGATTGTTTGAAAAGAGGTTCTTCAGTTAAGAGGTTAAAAAATCAATGTATATCAGATTGAAGCAAAGTGAGGAGCTGATGTATTTTCTTTAATCAATCTGATTTATTTAATGTATAGGTATTTACGGAATAAGATTTCTTGTATCTGAGAAATAAATTTTCCCTAAAACTCAATTGTAGTGTTTTTTATATCGGGGTTAGTTTTTTATTAACGTACATATTATATTCATCTTGACCGTGAATATATTTAGCTAATCAATCAAATTTAAAATTTGAATGTCCTCATTTATTGATATACTATAAGGCCATTGAATATCATTATATTGATCGTCATCCCACTCGTGTTTAAAATATCTCGTTGGAGCCGGTGATATTACTAACCAAAGTCTCTCGGATGATTCTGGGATAACTTGATTGAATGAATATAGAGAATAACCATGAATGAGATTGGTTTCTCCATAAAACCTATCACCATTTTCTAAAATACTTACAACACCAACATGCCATCCTGAAATACTTTCTTGACCCTCAATAGTGAAGTAATTATCGTTAGTGAAACCTTGAAATTCTATTGTAAAACTGTTGCTGTTCGGTTTACTTAATTCTATTACGTTATATCCTGTAGTTTCAGGAGCAAAATTAGGACTTACAATATATTTGTTGTCAATATATTCAAGTCCGACTTGATGAATTCCAATAAAATCACTCATTCGTTCTCTTATTTCATCTATATCCCAAGTAACAAACTTTCTACTTGCTTCAAAAAATTGAAAGAATAAATTTTGAGTATTAGTACTGGTTATTCTCATATATGTTTCAACAGGATCTTCGTTTTCTATAGTTTCTCTCCAAATTCTTGAAATTATTTCCTTACCATGAATACTAGTCCAATAGTAATGAATCCAATAACTATCATATCTGTGTTGTTCATCAAGAAAATGGTTATGAGATTCATTAACATATCCATATACACCGTCAACAATATATTCAGGTTCACATTGAAAAGCTTGCCATTGTGCTGAAGATTCCCAATATGTATTTCCTCCATGACCATTTTCTCCAAATCCCCATCTAAAACCAGATCTTTCTAAATCACAATAGACTTGATATTGAAATGCATGTCCAAGCTCATGTGCAACTACAGTTCTAATAGGATTTAATGAGTTAGGGTCTATCCAAAAAGCTCCTATAGTATCATCATAACCTGATCCAAAAGCTCCAAAATCAAGTGAATAATGAACAAATACCATGATTTTGTACTGATTTAAAATAGTGTTGTTTTCATCGAAAAAGTTCAGTTCGTCTCTGTGGACCTGATAATAGTACTCAAGCTTATCTAACAGAATGTCAATATCAAACCTATATTCACTTGGGATTAATTCAGAGTTTGGGTTACTTCCAAAATCTGGTTCCCAAAAAACAATAAAATTTTCTGATTGTTTGCTCCTTAGCCAGCTCCAATCGTCTTCGTTATCATCTAACTCTCCATCAGAGAATGATAACGGGACGTAGATTTTTGAAATATCTAAATTGTCAAATGGTTGTCTATCATTATCAATATCGTTGCTGTATAAGCTCTGTTCTTCACTACATCCAATGTAGATCAAACTTAGTATAACAAATATTAGATTCTTGTTGACAAGACTTATTAGATGATGTTTGCGTGATTTGATCAAAAAAATAAATCTTATTTCATTATCAAAATTCATAAACTATTTGTTAGGAAAATTTGTGTGTATTAGCAGTCATATAAAGAACTATTTCTTTTTTGTAACACTCGTTTCTATATTTTTTAAATAACAATTTACCAATAAGAGGTGTTTTTTTTTAATTCAATCTAACTCATAATTAAATTCTTCCTTAATTATCATATCGCCGATAACAAGAACTTCATTGTTAACCTTCTTATTGTTTTATCATTTAATTAGACTCAATGTTATAATTTCCTCATGATTCATTCGAAGATTATAATTCAGATATTGTTCCATCAACACTCAAATCTATAACAGAATCACTTTTAATAATCCAAGTAACATTTAATTTCACACTATATGATTTTTCATTTAATCCCTAATCAATTCTTATTACTATCTATTTAAGTCAAAAAGACAGAAATAACCCAATTATGTCAGCTAACACAAGAAGTTTTGCACATTTTAAAACTAATTAAATTGACTCATACCGTCTTTAATTCGTTTATGTATAAAACTTGTTTTTCCCATATTTAGGTAATTAGACTACTCTTAATAATTTCTGGTTTTAATATATTTTTATTCAATTTCCCATAACAAATCAGTATATATCTGCCCATCACGAAATTGAAGATCGTCACCGATAATCACTCCTAAATAGTCCAGTTCTAATCCTTAATACTTGAAAATGCATCCTATCTCATAAATTGATTCTGTAGCTATAAGCCAAGTGCCCCAATCCTTGGTCAGATTCAATTTTATTTTAAATCCATATTCAGGAATCGTTACATCATATCCGTCCAGATCCTTTCTTTTGATGACCCAGTCCGAACAGCACCTAGCCACCATTCATGATTTATTATTTGTCTTATTTTCATCAATTATTACTTATGGTAGCTCCTTTTTGATCATCAAAGAAACAAGAATCCAAATCATCGGTATTATGGCTGATATTAGTGGTTTCACGTATATTTACAGAGATATTTAACATTGCCGAGTACCCATTTGACCTATTACATCTGGATTACAAACTAAGGTTTAAGTGAGCGATGTTGGTGCCTTCTTTTGGTGCATATGTCTCTAAACGAGTCTTATCTCCAAAATCTTTAATGTGACTTCGTTTGATACGGCTATAGTCGCTAATCCTCATATCAGATATATCCCGATCACGAACACATCAAAGGCAAATTGATCATGTGGTAATTCTTAAATGATTTACTTAAAATATTAATGTCTAGTAATGCTGATATTGTTTTGGGTTCTAGGCTTCACGAAGGAAGTGAAATGCCAAGGATCCGTAAGTTTGGCAATATTTTATTCGCCACACTATCGAATTTTTTGACAGGAGAATCTTTAAAAGATTGTGCAAGCAGAATGCGAATAGTGAAAAAGAGCTGTTTATCTGAAATTTATCCACTACCAGATGGCCTGCATTTTACGCCAGTAATGAGCGCAATAACTCTCTTCAACAAACATTTGATTATTAAAGAAATACCTATGCCATATGCTGAGCGAGAAGGAGAATCTAAACTACACGTTTTTAAAGATGGTGTGAGGTTTCTTAAGGTAATTCTCGAAGGAGCCATCCAGTATAATCCAAGAAAACTTTTTAATATACTTGGAATCATTTTCTTGATTATTGCAATAGCTTTTGGCATCAGACCAAATATTGAAATACTCACTAGTGAATTAATCAATATGAAAAAATTTGTTTATCGAATAATTGGAATCAATAGTCTTGTAATCGTAGGAATATATCTGATTAGAATAGGTTTTTGTATCACAGAATTTTATTGAACTCTTATATTATAAGAAATATATAAACATGAGTAGACTTTCTCTATTCAACCTTTTATTCTTGAAACATGGAATATTATGCGCACTCGTAATGTTAGACCCAACTGGCGTCATCCTTTTGCCACCGGTAATTGAATATCTTCAGGTAGGTGAAACCCCATCTTATAGTTGAATTCATATTTCTATCGGCTTTTTGCTCTTCAACGTAACTATTATGTTTTTTGGCTTCGGTGTACTTGGGATTGTTTTTTCACTTATCATTGAAAGCCTTAATGAAACGGAGTCAATGACTAAGCATCTTGAAGAAATTAATATCTAATTTAATTGTCAAATTTCATCAGAATTTTTCACATAATCATAGAGTAAAAATTCTAGCCAAAATATTCTTACGAGTTATCAGTACAAACTGTACTCTTAACAAGGGAATAGTGAATATACTTGATGTAGGATGTGGTGATTTAAAAATAGCTTCTTATATCAACACATACTTAAATACTCACAAATTACAATTTACCGGAATTGATCTTTTTGAAAGTAAATATCAAATCCCTTCAGAGGACAATATGAGTTATAAAAAATTTAACGGACGTAATATACTTTTTCGGATAATTCGTTTGATCTATCAATTTTCTGTGATGTTCTTCATCATGATTTACCAGGGGTAGAGGAATTAATTCATGAGGCTAAAAGAATTTCAGATTATATTTTAATCAAGGAGCATATAGAATACGGATTTTTTCTAGACTAATACTTCAATCAATGGATATTATTGGAAATTGGGGATACGGAGTAGAAATTCCACAACGGTATTTTACATATCAACAAATAAACGCACTAATACACCGGTGTGGTTTGCAGATTGTATTAGAATTGAAAGATATTGAGCTATATGACCATCTCCCTTTATTAAAAAGAGTAACAAATAAAAAATACCAAATAGTATTATTGTTGAAACATGAATAAGCCGCAGAGCATTGTACATTGGACGGAGAGTAAAACTTCCGTTAATGAAGAATGGGAGAAGGCGTACAATTCTTTTGAGTCCAAAAAAGAGGAAATAGAGAAATTTGAACGACGATTTGAAAAATTTGGTTTACAAAATGCCAATAAGGATTCTTATGTCCTTGATTTATTTTGTGGAAGTGGATCTGGCCTACAAGCACTAAGTAATTTAGAGTTTAAAAAATCTTTATGGTGTAGATCTGTCCCATGATCTCTTAAAAAAATGTAAGGTCAACGCTCAACTTTTTATGGGGGATTGTAGGTATTTGAAATTTGAAAAAGAAGTGTTTGATATAGTGATAATTCAAGGAAGGCTCTATCACTTACCAGATTTAGACAAAAATCTTCCTATACTTTTAGATGGGGTAAAGCGAGTTTTACGAAAAGATGGTTTGGTATTAATAGTTGAGCCATAGCTGACTCCATTTCTAAGGCTACTGTACTTACTTTATCATTCAAAGTTTTTGAGAAGCGTTTGGCCTAAATTTGATTCTTTGGCTACAATGACAACGTTAGAATTTCCTATCTACGATAATTGGTTAAGCAATCCGAAATTAATTCGAAATAATTTGTCGAAAAGATTCACTACAATGAAATTCATGACAAAAAGAGCAAAGCTGAATTATATAGGTAAGAAACTATAGTCATATCTGAATATTTTCATTTGGTTGGCTTAGTTCTCCTGAATCAACAATATAGATTTATGTCATCATTTCCTTGATGATCAGTATAAAGTAAGGGAGCTTTATATTAAGTCATTAACAGTATATGTAAAATTAGGGTATCAAGCTGATATTGTTGATATATGATGAAATTGGAAAGAGTTATCAAGCTGAGGGAAATCTCTTTAAATCACGTGAATACTATCATAAGGCACTATTGATAGCAGAAAAATCTGGATTAATAACTTATTCTCTTCCTCTTTATTAATAATTAGCAGAAGTATATGAGCATGAAGGTAAGGTAGCTAAGGCTTATGAATACTTAACTAAACATCATAAATAGAATAATCAAGTTTATGATGTGCAAACTAAAGAGAGTATAGTCAGGATGGGAGCGGGTTATGAGTTAGAACTTAGTATAAGTGAAAGAGAACGCACAATGGATCTCGAATCTAAAAGAGCAATTATACTCCGACAAAGAACTACCCTTGCTGTAGACAGTACCTCAATAGCTGTCCTATTGGGAGTATTGATGTTAGTATTTCGCAGAAATAGTAAGAAGATCCAGTTACTCAATAAAGACTTGGAAGAAAAGGTAAAAATTCGTATTAAGGATTTATAGCGTGTCAATGAACGATTGTTGAATCCCAACGAAGAGTTAGAGAGATTTACCTATGTAGCTTCCCATGATCTCAAACAGCTCCTGAGAAATATCAATAGCTTCGTAAGGTTGATTAAAATGAAACTACAAGACTCTACCGATCAAGAGATTAAGGGATATTTTGATATAGTTAGCTCCAATATTGCCAAGATGTATAATATGGTGGACAACATATTAAACTTTTCTCGTTTGAATTCACAAGATCAAAGCTTCGAAATAGTTGATACTAACGAAATCATAGATAAAATTCGATCGCTGATTTCTGAAGAGTTATCTAACAAAAGTACTCAAATCCTATCAGCAATATTACCCCCTGTAAAAGCAAATAAAGTACACCTATGGTCAGTCTTTAAAAGTTAATAGAAAATGGCATAAAGTACAATGATTCGAAAGAGTCAATCATTGAGATCAGCTATGAAGAAAGAGATAATGAAATAGAATTTTTTGTAAGAGCCAATGGTATAGGAATTAACCCGGAATATCACAACCAAGTTTTTAGAATGTTTGAGCGCATGAGTAGCGAGGTTAAATATGATGGTTCTGGAATCTGATTGGCCAGCTGCAAGAAGATAGTACAGAAGTATGGTGGAGTTATGCACCTAGATAGCTCAGAGAATGGAGGTAGCACCTTTTCTTTTACCTGGCCTAAATGATGATTTCTTAGGTTGAAGACTACTTGATAATCCCACAGACGCGGCAATAGTTAATTAGATCATTCTTTTTTGATTTCCATCAGTTTTTTGAAGTCGTCGGGAAAGAATAATATAGTCACCTTATCTAATATTCCTGCATATTCTAAAGAGGTATTCAACAGAATGAGATACTTATAATCCTGAGCCATTGTGGAGATAAGAATTATACCAGGTTTGCGATTCGTGTTTAGGCCATACCATATCGCTTAACCGATAGACTCTTTTCAATTGGAGGCCCACCCAATTTCAAAAGCATAATCTTCAATTAGCAGATCTACCCTGCCACCTTCAACCATAACTTCTCTTTTTCCTCCGACTAGGGTTTGGATATACTTACTATAATCCTCTTCAGTCTTTAATTCTTGGCATATTACGGCTGTTGGAAATAGGTAGATTAGCAGCAGTATGGCTTGTTTCATGAACAGTGTATCAAATCATGTATATTTACATAATACATTTATAAAGATAAAATTGTCTCAGTTGAATAAAGTATAAACAAAACACCTCCCTTTTTATTAAGAGGGGAATGTGTGAACTCTATGTTAGCCGATTTTTTTGGGTCGGCTATTTTTATCTAAATAGTTTCGTGTCATGTTCGCCCTTATCTATCTCGATTACTTGCATTACCGTTTGTACTATTAATTATATGCTATTTCACTTACGGTCAATTTAAATCGGAGTATTATGATGAGCTAATTTTAATTCCTTCGATTGTAATCATAGTTCCATTGTATGTTTTCAATGAACAGATTAATAAATGGTGGTGGAAAGTTCGACCGCTGAGATTAGAAACTAGAATTCAGTCGTGGATTAAGACTTATAGTACATTTTATCATGGACTAGAAGATAGTCAACGAAAAAGAGCTGAAAGGCAGATCTCTAAGTTGATGTTGATTAAAGAGTTTACCCTAAACAGTAAAAAGGATTATCAGTTAGAGGAGGATATGAAGACTATTATAGCCCATGAGATGTTTCGATTGGCTTCTGGATTGGACCAATTATATATATCCGAGTTGTGAACATATCGTCATGTATAATCACTCTTTTGCAACTCCTAACTATGAATTCCTGCATAGCATAGAGTATAATCGAGAAGACGGTGTGCTCATCTTAACAAGAGATGCCAACATCAATGGATTTAATATTGGTTTGGGTCATTTTAATGTAACGATGTACGGCGCCATTATTATATTTATTCATGAGAACCCGAGATTGAATTATCCTGTAACTAAGGATATAGATGTTCTTAGGATATGTGATGAGTTAGGATTAAACTTAGAGAATATAAAAGCCCATGTTGGTCAGGGCTTGATTAGTTCGCTTGGACTAATAGTATATGCTTATATAGAGTTTCTTGCCAAATTGGGAGAAAATTACTCTAACAAACACTCTCGACTATCAGTATTGTTCCATTCATGATAAGATAGAATCCTGTTGTGATGAATTATAGGCTCAGGATGGCCTATATTAACGGGATGAAACAGCTGATTATTCTATTTATTATATGCATGTGCTTTGGCTGCGGTAATAGATCGTCCAAGACTCATGATATCATTGATACCGAGCCTACAATATTGTCTCCTGCTGAAGAAAAGTTCAGGGTGGCACAAGTGCATTACGAAGAGAATCCAGATGATCCTGATGCCCTCATTTGGTATGGCAGGCATGCCGGATATATCGGCAATTTTCAAGAGGCGATTGAGATATATACCACAGGAATGAAAAAACATCCTAATGATGCACGTGTGTGGCGCCATCGAGGACATCGTTATATTTCAATTAGAGAGTTTGAAAAGGCGATTGATGATTTAGAAACAGCCGTAAGCATGATCCAAGGCAAATCCGATGAGGTAGAGCCTGATGGATTACCGAATGATAGAAATATTCCCATAGGTACATTACATAGCAATATTTGGTATCATCTGGGTCTGGCATATTATCTACAGAATGATTTGCCCAATGCATGCCGAGCGTATAATAATAGAACCGTGCTCGAAAAATATGACGATAATCTGGTCTCCGGAGGACATTGGTTATATATGATCTTACGACGAATGGAACAAGAAGATCAGGCTATAGAAATGATAAAAGGGGTTCACTCTAATATGGATATCATAGAGAATCACAGCTATTATAAGATGTGCCTTTTTTATAAAGAATTAATGGAGGAGTCAGAATTACAACCAAAGGAATCCAATTCTTCTTCGGATGATGTATTAGACTATGGATTGGCTAATTGGCATCTATATCATAATCAAGACACCACAAGGGCTAAGCAATATTTAGAGCATCTATTTGAGAATGGGAATAAATATTCTTTTGCCTATATAGCCGCTGAGACTGATTGGAATAGGCTATTCGGATCTCGTTAACACTGTGTTGCCATTGGCAAACTTAATAATCATAAAAGGGTAGAAAATTTTGATAGCCCTACACCTCCATTGATCATACCAGCCTCAACTTGCTCTATATAGTCTAATACAAAATGACTTTGGTCCTCTTTAGGCTCTGATTCCTGAGATGACCGAAGGGCTTTATTCAGTCGCTGCTTCAATTCTAACTGGTCAAATAACCTAACATCTCTTTTAATACTCAATAGATACCTTTCAATAATACCCTCAACTTGAACTATAGTTAATTCGATGTTCTTAAGGTCTAACTCTATATATGGATTCGCTTTCTTATACTTCTTAATTATAGACCTATCGGTAATGGGTATATAGTCCATCTTATCCCACAATTCTGGAACAATTGAATCACCTAGACCATACTTGAAGGGTTTTCCCAGAAAGGAAGTCCTTAAGTATAAGCTGGTAGAACTATTTGAATGAGGGCGTTTAAGCAGGATAGGATATTTCTTGATTCTATTCTTATCATGGGCTAAAGACATGGAATAATAAGCTGATTAGCTTCTAACATAGTTATACTAAGAGCTTGGGGTACGCCGTGGGGTACAAAATAATCTCACATTAACTAACCTATTAATACTTTGTTTAATGTGTATTAATATGATTTTCAATTTTAACTGTAATATTTGGGCGAATAAAAAAGCCCTTAAAAAGGGCTTTTGTGGTACCTCCAGGAATCGAACCAGGGACACCAGGATTTTCAGTCCTGTGCTCTACCAACTGAGCTAAGGTACCTCCATGCTTTGAGCAAAATCTAAAAATAAAGCTTGGTCAATTAAGGAATGTAAATTTATTCTCTTTTTTCACAATCGCAAATAGATATGATCACATTGTGAAATAATCACGTCTCAGTTCCTGATTTCATCTGTTGAAAGTATAATCACCGGAACCCTCACATCAAACATCTCATAGTTAGAAAGTTTTCTCATTTGATAAGAGCCAGACATTTTACCTATAGAAGTTTTTAGTGGTGTCCATGAACTATAACTGTGTGATGTGCCAGGGGATATTATTGGCTGTTCACCGATAACACCTTCTCCTCTTACTTCCTTGATGTTTAGCTCTGAATCCATAATAATCCAGTGCCTGGTTAATAGTTGTACCGCTTCATTGCTATTGTTTTCTATAACAATATGATAGCTATGGATATGAGCACCCTGAGGAGGATTAGAATGTTGCTCCTCATACCTTGAAGCTACACTTACTTTAATTCCGTTAGTTATACAGATGGTCAAGATGAATTATGTTTAATTCAAATATAGTGCAAACCAACGTTACAAAACATTGGCTAATTGCTCTTTAATTTGATCTAAATCCACCTTCATTTTTACGACAATACGCTGGATATCACTTTGCTGCGCTTTTGATCCCAGAGTATTAATTTCTCTACCCATTTCTTGACATATAAAACTGAGTTTTTTACCCATCTGACTATTATCAGAATTAAGTTCTGTTATGAAATATTCACAATGCTGCTTTAACCGAACTTTCTCCTCATGGATATCTAATTTCTCGAGGTAGTAAATCACCTCTTGCTCCAGTCGATTTTTATCTACCTTATCATTACTTTGATAATCACTGATTTGCTTTAGCAAGCGCTCTTGCAAGTGAGTTTTACGTAATTCTTCAAATGGTGCAATTTCTTCTTGAAGTCCCCTTATACTCTTAACTCTATCAGATAGATCGTTGGCTAATGACTGCCCTTCATCACCACGGAACGACCTAAGCTCTTCTAATGCTTTATCTAATAAGGCTAAAACATAATTCCATTCTACATCAGTTATATCTTCTTCTTCAGATACAATTACACTTGGTATTCTTATGATAGTTTGTAAGAAATCTTGAGGCAGCATACCCTTATGATCCGCAAAACTTTTTAGCTGATCATAATATCGCTCGACTAAGTTCATGTTTAACCCATGACCCCCTTGGCCCTCTGTGCCGACAGTTTGTATTGTCACATCTATCTTACCTCTATGAACGTGCTTCAAAACATGAGTACGTAGTTGTATTTCTTTAGATTTAAAGTGATTAGGAATTTTCATCCTCACATCGGTCGATCTGCCGTTTAACGTTCTAATCTCGATTATGTAATGCCTCCCTTGATGTTCACCTTCTGCCTTACCGTAACCAGTCATCGAGTATATCATAATTGTCTCACAATTTCGGCCAAGATAATTGAATTAATACTTGAGCTAACTAAAACACGTCCCTTTGTTAGCCAGGTAGTTTGTCACCCGTAGAGCTAAATTTATTTCACCGATTCACGAAAAAAGTTCAAATTTCTATGATAAATAAATAAAATTGCGAAATTTGACAATACTTGTTAAAGACATAAGTTCTTAAATACCAACTAATTACATCATGCGTAAAGCCGACTTAGTAAATACAATAGCAGAGAAAACGGGCGTCCCTAAAGTTGACGTACTAGTAGCACTTGAAACTTTCTTTTCAGAAGTTAAAGATACTTTGACAGGTGGCGAGAATGTCTACATCCGAGGTTTTGGATCATTTGTGATCAAAAAAAGAGCTAAAAAAATTGGACGACACATCAAAAAAAACGTTGCTCTGGAAATTCCTGAGCATTATATTCCATCTTTTAAGCCGGCCAAAGTGTTTATGGATCAGGTGAAGGGCAATGTATCCGCATTACCTGATGAAGAAACGGCATAAACAGATAAATGAGTACATATCAGAAGCTAACAATTGTGGGAGCATTAGCACTGTTAGCCATCCTTCTTTTTGGTTTTTCAACTAAACCAAAAAAGCTAATCCAAGAAGAAAAAGTAAGAGCGCTGAATAGTACAAGTACTGATATCAGTATTATTAAAAAAGAAGTTCTCGCAACAATAACTGGTGATCAGCGAGCCTCAATACAGATTATTGAAGCTCAAATCGAAGGAGAAGAAGACTCCACTCAAAAAGTAGAATATCTCAAAGAACTGTCAGGTACTTGGTTCAAATATGGAGAATATGCAATGGCTGGATCCGCCGCTGAAAGAGTAGCAGACATAGTTCAATCAGCAGAAGCCTGGGCCATAGTAGGTACAACTTATGCCAAAGGAATAAATCAGCAAGATGTGTTAAAGAAAGGTGCCTATTGCAAGGCAAAAGCAGTTGAGAGCTTAGAAAATGCAATATCCATCGATCCAGATAATATTGATTATCAATTAAATCTTGGAATATTATTTACTAATTATCCTGATTCTTCAAATCCGATGAAAGGAATTCAGATTTTATTAAAACTAAATAAAAAACATCCTAAAAACGTGCCTGTCTTGAATAATCTTGCCAAATTTGCACTCCAAACAAGTCAGCTCGATAAAGCGCAAGAGCGGCTGCGTAAAGCTGCCAAAATAGATCCTGAAAATCGGATGACAAATTGTCTTTTGATGGAACTATTTAGGAGACTCGGTGAGTTATCAAGAGCAGAGGAGTACAGAACAAAATGTGAACAAAAAATATAGTTTTTATGCCTTGTGGTAAAAAAAGAAAGCGTCATAAGATAAGTACGCATAAGCGTAAAAAGAGACTAAGAAAAAACAGACATAAAAAGAAAAAATAATCTTTTGAGCTGCTCTAATATTTTAGAGCTGCTATTCTGTTAAGGTCAGTACAAGAGAACTACACCGTACTACGCCAACCCATTATCTCTTAATTCTCTCTGTAATCATATATTTAATATTTGAAGACCCGAGCTTCAATTAAAAGATTATTGTGGAGAAAGAATTAATTATACAATCGTCAGAAGAGTCTGTCGATATTGCCTTATTAGAGGATAGAAGATTAGTAGAATTACATCAAAAAAGTCACGGAAGTGCTTTCAATGTCGGAGATGTATTCTTAGGTAAGATTAAAAAGACTATGCCAGGCTTAAACGCGGCATTTGTAGAAATTGGTCATCCTCGAGATGCATTTTTGCATTACTCAGACTGTGGGCCCACTCTCTCATCTATTATTAAATACACCAAAGAAACGAATAAAAAGAAGAGAAATCGCTCATTGCTCGATGACTTCGAGATACCACCAGAAATCGATAAAAGGGGAAGCATTGATAAAGTGCTGAAAAAAGGTGACTTCTTACTAGTACAGGTCTTAAAAGAACCCATATCGACTAAAGGACCACGATTAAGTTGTGAAATCACGATTCCTGGAAGGTATGTTGTTCTCAGCCCATTTAAAAATATTGTCGCTGTCTCTAAGAAGCTTTCCTCTGAAGAGGAACGTACCAGATTAAAAAGGGTAACAGAAAGTATAAAACCAAAGAATTTTGGTGTAATCGTTCGAACTGCTGCTGAACGAAAGAAAGTTGCTGACATACACGAAGACATCCTATCACTATTAGAGAAATGGGATCAGATCTTTCAAAAAATGAAAGGTGCCCAAAAGTTTCAGAAAGTCCTCAAAGAGTTGGATAAGACTGAAACTATTATGAGAGATTTGTTAAACGACTCTTTCAACAGAGTAGTGGTGAATAAGCCTGATACTTACTCTAACATGAAAGAGTATTTAACGGGCTTTGACAAAGAGAAAGCTAAGATTTTAGATCTATACAAGGGAAAGCGAAACATCTTTGATCATTATGGTGTGACTCGACAGATTAAATCTTCCTTTGGAAAGACGTACACCATGCGTAGTGGTGCCTACTTAGTCATCGAGCATACGGAGGCAATGCACGTTGTAGACGTGAATAGTGGTCCAAAAATGAAAAAGGTGGATCAAGAAACAGCAGCTATTCAGGTCAATTTAGAAGCTGCACAAGAGATCGCCCGTCAAATGAAGCTGCGAGATCTAGGTGGCATAGTTATTATCGACTTCATAGATATGAGGACCCCTGAGAACAAAGCTAAACTTCTCAAGGAGCTAAAAAGGCATATGGAAAATGATCGTGCACAGCACACGATACTTCCCCTCACTAAATTTGGTCTAATGCAGGTAACTCGTCAGAGAACACGACCTGAAGTCAATATTTCTACCGCCGAAGTCTGTTCAACTTGCAATGGAACTGGGAAGGTTACGCCAAGTTTCTTGGTATCTGATGAAATCGAACGACATCTTGGTAACATCTGCAACTCAAGACCTAAGTCAAGAATCACTTTAGAAGCACATCCATATGTCATTGCCTACCTAAGAGAAGGTTGGCCAAGTCTTCGTATGAGATGGCGCATGAAGTATCATAAGTGGTTGAGAGTTCTAACAAATACAGAATTTGCCTTTAACGAATATAAGTTTTACGATCAAAACGATGATGAAATAAGAATGACCTAATGCCATGAATGATCTTTAATTCTTAGAGCATATCCGAGGACAACGCATTCTCATCGCAGCTCTAAATTGGGGTTTAGGTCATGCAGAGAGATGTATACCTATCATCCGTAAATTAGAACAAAACAATGCCATACTAATTGGGTCTGATGGTGCTGCATTAAAACTACTGATTAAAGAGTTTCCTAACACTTCTTACGTTAAACTACCGGCTCATGATATACATTATAAGTCTGATCACTTTGTCTGGGGAATATTCAAGCAGTCACCGAAAATAGCTAATGCGATAAGCAAGGAGATGTCTCTAATAGAGGACATTGTTAATCACTTCAAATTAACAATGATCATTAGCGATCATCGATTAGGCTGTCGAGATAAACGTATCAGAAGTATAATCATAGCCCATCAATTACAGGTTCAAGCAAAATTTAAGATAGCATCTACTGTGGGTAGTTATACCAATAAGTTTTTTATCAATTCCTTTAGCGAATGCTGGATACCCCCGATTATCAGCAAGAGAACATGTGCTTAGCTGGTTCATTGTCAGACCATACTGGTATCAAGAACTATAGATACATCGGTCCAATAAGTCGTATGTCCCCATCGACTAAAATCAAGAATATGACATAGCGGTGGTGCTCTCAGGACCAGAGCCCAGCAGATCAATATTGGAATCAAAACTTTATAAACTATTACAAAACGAAAACCTCAAAATATGCTGGCTTAGAGGCCTTGAGAAACCAAAAAGCCAAGATGTATTCTCCAAAGACGATGTGGTTATCTCCATGTCTACAGCATCTGAACTCAATAAAATCACCAATCATTCTAAGATCCTCATAGCAAGATCAGGATATACCACCATCATGGACGTAGTCCGATTAAATAAAAAATGTATACTGATTCCAACGCTGGGTCAAACAGAGCAAGAGTATCTGGCTAGCTATCTTGAGGGGCGAGAGGGCTTTCACTTCATTGCAGAAGAAAACCTCTCCTACTTATCCGGTACGATCAGAAAACTTATTTTCGATTAAACTGACTCATGGTATGAATGAGTCCAATGCTACAGAAACTTAAAGAGGCTTTAGAACAGTGCTCCAAGATCTTTTGAAGTTCATCTTTTTCTTCTGCTGTCCACTTGCCTAGAACGAAGTTGATCTGCTGTCCCTTATAATAGTCACTTCCTATACCTACTCTCAATCGGGCATAATTGCCGCTTAACTTTTGATTGATATCTTTCAAACCATTATGGCCTCCATCTGATCCCTTCCCTCTCAGTCTCACCTTGCCAAAATCAATATTTAGATCATCCACTATAACTAATATTCTATCCATTGGGATCTTCTCTTTCTGCATCCAGTGGTTAATAGCCTTACCACTTAGATTCATGTAGGTTGATGGCTTTAGAAGGATAATTGTCCTCCCTTTATGTTTCACTGTACACAAGACTCCAAGTGTATTGTTTTTCCATTTAGCTCCTTTCTCGGCAGCCAGATGGTCTACCACGTCAAAACCAACGTTGTGTCGAGTATTATCATACTCCGCTCCCATGTTCCCTAATCCAATGACTAAGTACTTCATAATATCTTCTGACTCTTCTTTCTTGCGCCACCAACAGAACCGCATTAATAGTATAAATTGTTTCACAAAACTAAGACCTTGTACAAATAATGTTCAGTTAAGCCTTTGAAGAGCGCCAGAATTTACGATACCATCAAATTTCTCAGTAAGCTCAGGATTGCTAAAGTTTATACCTCAGCCAAACTTTTAGGCTCATTCTATCTGATGAAGTGGACCCATAAGCCCAGCGTTTCTGGATTGCCTATGACCTTATCCTTTGAGCCGACTACGGCATGCAATCTCAGATGTCCTGAATGCCCCAGTGGACTTAGAACGTTTACTCGGCCTACTGGTAAATTAAAACTGATTTCTTCAGATCCATCATTGAGCAAATTCATCAAAGCTGATCTACTTAATATTCTTTTTTTAGGGAGAACCCTATCTGAATTCCGATTTCCTGGATATGGTAAAGCATGCTTCAGACACAGGAATTTATACCATCACATCTACTAACGGACACTTCATCAATGATGACAATTCTAAAAGAACGGTCGTATCAGGGCTCGATCGCATTATCATATCCATAGACGGCACAACGCAAGAGACCTATGAACAATATCGAGTTGAAGGCAACCTCGATCACGTATTACAAGGAACTAAGAATCTAATCAAATGGAAGAGAGAACTGAAAAGTCAGACTCCCTACATTATATTCCAATTCTTAGTTTTACAACCAAATGAACATCAGATAGACGATGTCTACCGATTAACCAACGATATAGGTGTGAACGAAGTCAAGCTCAAAACAGCACAGATCTATGACTATAAGCATGGTCACCCCCTTATCCCGACGATAGAAAAATACTCTCGCTACCAACAGAAAAAAGATGGCACCTGCGACGTAAAATATGATATCCACGATGAATGCTGGAAGATGTGGCATTCTGCCGTCCTTACCTGGGATGGCAAAATGATCCCTTGTTGCTTTGACAAGGATGCTCAGCATATCATTAGGAGATACTCATGAACACACTCTTGCTGAAATCTGGAATTCTCATTCCTATCAATCATTCAAAAAGCAACTCATACATGGACGCGAAGAGATCGATATCTGTACGAACTGTAGTGAGGGCTGTAGAGTATTTTATTAGCTGGAATGCTAATTATGACTTCTCACAACTTTACCCATTCCCTTACCGCCCGATAGTCTATCATGTGCCTTACCTTCCTCTTCTAGCTTATAACGATTTTCTTCTAACACTGACCTTAAGTGACCTTCCTCGACGATTTTGGTACTTTCTGAAAGTATACGATGATATTCATTTCTATTGAGATTATGCAACATCGGTATCAACATAAAACTCACATGCAACGACAATCCCTTAAAATGTCCTAAGCTCAGATCTAATTCTAATAAAGCCACAGTTCTAACATCGTGACCTCTAAGTTTGCGGCACTGAAAGAATTCAACATGTTCGCTCCTCCTACGGAATCATATACAAGGTCAAAGTCATTACTTCCTGTATGCTCACTAACATATTCTTCGACTTGCTATGTTTTATAATTGATTGATACTCCACCCAAGTCTCTAATTAATGCCATCTGTGATTCTCCTCCACCTGCAGAATATACTTCAGCTCCATAGTACTCAACCAGCTGAAGTGATATATGACCTACTCCTCCTGAACCTTCATAGACCAATACCTTTTGACTTTTTTGAATATCCGCTCTTTCCAATCCCTATGAGCGCTGGCAATTGTGGTGATAGCGGTAAGTCTGTTCCCCTATTACGGATCATGGTATCTACGGTATTTACACTGGATACAGCTATTTTGACAAGAACTCCATTCTTATCAGGATCAGACTTATCTATTTCTATTTATTCAAATTCAGAGTCCTTCCATATTGTTTCAGAATCATCGCTTTCATATCACTATTGTTTATTGTTGTTGCAATAGTAATTCATGATATAATGCATAACAATAACATTCAAAAAAGATAGAATAAACTTTATTTAAGAACACGCTATATATGTCAGTCTATCCGATATAGTTTCAAATGGAAGTAAGACTATATGATATATTTGCGCCGTGGAAAACCTCAATAGACTCGCTGGACTATACAAAAGAGATAATAGAATTGTACAACTGAAATCCTATTTACGGCAAGGTGACGTCAAGATGGAAAATGCTATCGGTGCTCAACAAGCCTTTATTATCAGAGCGCTCTACGATTTAGGATTGGTTAATCATGTTTTTGTAGCGATTGATAAGGAGGAGGCGGCCTATCTTCAGAATACTCTCGATAATATTTCTGAAGATAGAACGATGTCCCTATTACCTGATTCCTTCAAAAGACCTTTACACTTTGATGAATTAGATAGTCATAATGTGCTTCAACGTACCGAGGCCATTAATCGCATGAGCCTAAAATTAGGACATGGCGAAATCGTTGTTACTTATCCAGAAGCTTTATTCGAAAAGGTAGTTGATCCACAAGTCATTCATAAGCAACGTGTAGAGATCTCCTTGGGAGAATCCCTGGATCTTGATACAATCTTGGAGCTCCTCATTGAGTATGGTTTTGAAAGAGAAGAATTTGTTTTTGAACCAGGTCAATTCTCCATACGAGGAGGTATAGTTGATATCTTCTCCTTTGGTAATGAGTGGCCTTATCGTATTGAACTGTTCGATGATGAAGTAGAAAGCATCCGAACATTTCACCCAGGTAATCAATTATCAATTAGGTCAATCAAAAAAATAGCTATAATCCCTAATGTAACAGGGCAGTATGACCAAAGCCAAAAGATTTCTTTATTCGATGTATTTCCTGAGGATACCATTCTTTGGATAAAGGATGCTGAACACTTATTGGATCGTTTACAGATGTGCTACGATAAGGCAGAAGAGTTTGCTGAATCTGTCGCGCACATAGAAGATGAGAAGCTCAAGGAAATATTTAAAGATAGAGCATTCATATATCCCGGGGACATAGTATCTCATATGGACCCATATAAGAAGGTCTTCTTCTCAAACTCCCAATTCACTAAAAATATAGGACAAACTATCTCTTTTGACGCCAAGCCTCAACCCAGTTTTAATAGGAGTTTTGAGCTGTTGATAGAGGATATGAAGGGAATAAATAAAAGTCAACATGAGATATTTCTCTTCACTGATAGCGTGAAACAAATAGAACGTTTTCACAGCATTTTTGAAGATTTGAATGCCAGTGTACTTTTTCATCCAATCCCTAAATCGATACATTCAGGATTCATAGATCCTAGCCTCAAAATAGCCTGCTATACAGATCATCAGATATTTGAGCGATTTCACAGATACAAACTACGTAAAGGGTTTACTAAAGAACAAGCGATCAACCTCAAAATGCTCAAAGAGCTCCGTCGAGGAGACTATGTCGTCCATATAGATCATGGAGTAGGTAAATTCTCAGGTCTTGAGAAAATAGATATCAATGGACACGTCCAAGAATCGGTACGCATCTTCTATAAGAATAGTGATGTGCTCTATGTGAGTATTAATTCACTACATAAGATCTCTCGGTATATCGGTAAAGATGGTACCCCACCAAAGCTTGATAAGATAGGCAGTGATGCTTGGAAATCTCTAAAACGAAAAACTAAGCGACAGTTAAAGGATATAGCCAAAGAGCTGATCAAACTATATGCTAAACGTAAGGCATCAAAAGGATTTGCCTGTCAGCCTGATGGATATCTACAGAATGAGCTGGAGGCTTCATTTATCTATGAAGATACACCTGATCAGCTGCAAGCAACTATAGAAGTTAAAGCTGACATGGAAAAAGAGTACCCAATGGATCGGCTTATCTGTGGGGATGTAGGATTTGGTAAAACAGAAGTAGCTATTCGTGCTGCGTTCAAAGCAGTAGTGAATGGTAAGCAGGTTGCTGTTCTCGTACCAACCACCATTCTTGCCTTGCAACATGCTAAAACATTTAGCGAGCGCTTTAAGGATTTTCCTGTTAGCGTAGATTATGTAAATCGTTTTAAATCTACGGCTGAAAAAAACAAAACCTATGCACAACTAAGCGAAGGTAAACTCGATGTTATCATAGGAACTCACGCCTTATTGAATAAGAAGGTGCAATTCCAAGATTTAGGTTTACTTATAATTGATGAGGAACAGAAGTTTGGTGTGGCTGCCAAAGAAAAATTGAAAGGATTCAAAGTTAATGTTGATACACTGACATTAACAGCGACCCCCATACCTCGAACACTTCAGTTTTCATTGATGTCGGCTCGAGATCTGTCTATAATGAGGACGGCCCCGGCTAATAGACAGCCCATCCAAACTGAGCGCAGAGTATTCAATGATGAAATCATACGAGAATCCATCTACTATGAAATCCATCGAGGAGGACAAGTTTTTTTCGTTCACAATCGAGTAAAATCACTGATGGATATAACCGCCCTGATTAAGCGGCTCTGCCCAGATATCTCAATAACCACTGCTCACGGTCAGATGGATCCTAAGAAATTAGAGACTACATTGGTTGAGTTCATTGATCGTAAATATGATGTGCTAGTCTGTACTAATATCATCGAAACAGGTCTCGATATCGCCAATGCCAATACGATGATTATCAACAATGCTCATCAATTTGGTTTAAGTGATTTACATCAGCTCAGAGGTAGAGTAGGCCGTTCTAACAAAAAAGCATTTTGCTATATGTTTGCTCCTCCCATATCGGTGCTCACACCTGAAGCTCGCAAAAGACTAAAAACCTTAGAAGAGTTCAGCGATTTAGGAAGCGGTTTCCATATTGCCATGAGGGATATGGATATACGAGGCGCTGGTAATTTATTAGGCACCGAGCAAAGCGGGTTCATCGCAGATATTGGATATGAGACCTATCAACGTATCCTTGAGGAGGCCGTTGTAGAGCTCAAAGAAAATGAATTCAAAGATGTATTTGAAGAGCAACTCAAAAACAATCATTCATATGTCCGTGATGTTGAAATTGATACCGATGTTGAGATGCTTATCCCAGATCATTACATCAATAATGTTCAGGAAAGATTCAACCTCTACAGCGAGTTAGATTCCATTTCAGATGAAGAGCAGCTAATTACTTTTAGACAAGGATTAAAAGATCGATTTGGATCAATACCTGAAACTGTAGAAGAGCTATTCAATGGACTCCGTCTGAGATGGCAAGCTAAACAACTCGGTTTTGAAAGAGTGATCATAAAAGGAGGTAGAATGAGGTGTTACTTCATATCTAATCCTCAATCAAGCTTCTTTGAAACTACATTATTCCAATCTCTAATCAATTACATCTCCACTAAGGGTGCTCTCATGGCCTACCAATTAAAACAGACTAAATCATATCTCATACTTTCTAGAGGGAACGTAAACTCACTGGAGGAAGGACAGATCTACCTCCAAAGAATATTAGAAGATGTTGCAGTGGTGCAGCCTATGAGTTAATAAGCTAAGCGCTTAGATAAACCTGAGCAATATATAGACCCACCAATATGCAAGTCACACCTAACATGAGGCTGATTACAGCGTAGCTTACTGCATTCATAAATGATCCCTGCTGATATAGTTGCACTATCTCCAAGCTGAAGGTTGAGAACGTACTGAATCCTCCACATAATCCCGTCATCAACAATAACTTATTATTGGAACTGAGAATCTCTCTTATAAACAGCCCCATCAATAATCCGAGGAGCAAAGAGCTAATAGCATTAGCAATTAAAGTCCCTCTTGGTAAGGTAGAGTGATAAAATAGAATAGAAATCAGAAACCGTAAAACACAACCTATTCCACCTCCTATGAAAACAAGCAGTATAGAAGAAAATGGTGTCATAATACTACGAACTACTGGCTACGCTTGGCTTGCTAACGATGATAAGCCTTATGATCTGGGTAAAGATGATGCTGACAAATATCATTAATATAAATCCAAATACTATTTGTATTTCAGCTAGTTGTATAGCAAATACAATCATAAATACATTAGATCCTAATAAAGTTAATATCGCTTGCATATGAGATAAGCCCGCCTCCAGGATCAAGTGATGCAGATTTCTCTTATTAGCTACAAAAGGGGAAGTCCCTTCTAACATGCGTATTGCAAATACTCTTAGTGTATCATATATAGGTAATATCATCAGCCCTGTAACTACGATTACAGGTGATTCAAATCGCATAGAATCGGAGGCAATTGTAGAGTTGATATCTAAGAACTGTATCACAATAATGCTACATACTGCACCTAATACTAGAGATCCAGTATCTCCCGTGAATATGGTAGCGGTTATAATATTATACATCAACAAAGCCAATGTTGCACCACAAACAACAAATGCCAATGTGCAATACTCATAATAGCTAACTAAAAAGAACCAGCAACCCAACAGAGATGTAATTAAGATTACCACTGAAAAACACAGCCCATTAATTCCATCTATTAGGTTATAAGAATTAATGACAAACAAATAAAATAGGATGCTAAGAACAATATTAATAACATAGGGTAAGGCGTCTATGCCAAACAATCCATGTAATTGTATAATCCTGATATCAGCAAATACAATTAATATAAATACCACAATCGATTGTCCAAGTAGCTTGGCAAATGATCTGAGGGGACTTAGATCGTCTTGTGCGCCAAGTAAAAAAATTACTACCAATGAACTTGGGATATATCTAATCGCCCCTAACTGGTCTGCCGGGATCGTCAGCAGTGATACAAAAGCAAAACTTATAAAAATACCGACACCTCCTGAAGATGGAACAACTCCAGAATGAGCTTTGCGCTCATCTGAAGAATCTATTATTCCCCTGTATATCGCAGTCTTGATGACGAATGGCATCAAAGCAAATAACAGTAAGAATGAAAGTCCAAAAGAAAATATAATATCGAGCATCTACCTGATAGGGTATTCTTAATCATAGGCTAAACTATGTAATAAAATCTTAATATTATATTTTTTTATATGTCTTTGCTATTCTTTAAGCCATGACTTAATCTCCTCACCTAATTCATTTATCCCTTCTAAAGCTTCATCAATTGCTCATTCTAAATTGGCACCTAATTCGTCTTTCATAAATCTTTCAATTTCTCTTTTACCTTCAGATCATATATTTTCTATTTCCGACTTTAGATCATATTATATCCCCGGCGTTTTCCAAGTTATTCAGGAAAATTTTCGGTCCTATTAGCACATTAAGCTTCCCAGCTGTCCGTCAACAAATGAATAAATGATTTACCAATAAAATCCCAGGTTTCATCCACCAAGATTTGAAGTCCTGCATTGAAATAATCTTCTACGTGTTTTGCACTCATCTTATTGCATTCAAGGCCTTTCCCTGCTTTCGTTTTAGGAGAATTGATACGACCTATTGTTGTATATTCTATACGGATAATTTCCCATTCGTCTTCAGGTGCATCCCATTTTGAAATGCCATCAGCCGTGAAAAAGGATGAAATATTAATCAGCGAACTCTTGTTAATTAAATAGTTATCCTCTATATGAGTAGGTTTTAGATTATCTCTTTTACGAATAAAATTGGATGATTTGTTGAGAAAGTCGTTGATTTTTACAGTAGAAGAATTGGTATTAGCTCCTAATAATTCGACTTCATGAAAGGTAAAATAATGCCCATGAAAAATTACCTTTCGAGGCTGTATTATTACAAGCCAGAAAAATTTGGCTGTAACCGCTTTAAAAGCTTTTACAGCTTTTGGTACTCATACTGTAATGATCTGAATTTGTTTGTACTTTTCACCGTCATTGGAATACTCCAGCTTGTATTTTGCCGGACGCTGATTTTGTTTAAAAAGATAGTCAGCTATTGCTACTGTTGTTGCCGTAAAAGGTTCTTCATATTCAGTGATCAATTCCACCGGCTTATCATCCCTCTAAAGGGTAGAATTTGGCGGCAGAAACCACCTTCGCATCCGCGGCATTTTCAATATCATCACATTTATGGTTGGAAGTTAAAGTGAACTTCTTCCGGTACATTGATTCCTTTGCAGAAGCCGTGGCAGGATAAGCAATTACAGCTACATCCTTGTAAAACTTAAGACTATGTGGCGGTTCTGGTAATTTTTGTTCAATTTGTTTTCTACTATTTACATAAGTTTTAGAAAATATAAGTGTTTTCATAGATTGCTCAAGACTCACCCATGGACAACCCGAATGACTCCAGCCATCACAATTGTAAATACTAAGTCGTAAACCGTATTTTTCGGCTTCAAAAAAAGCATTTTTTACCATTTCCTTCCAATTCGGCGACATATAGTCGTAAGTTGGTTTTCTGCCTTTAAATTCATCAGTATTTATACCAATACTAAGAATAGTTGCCCCACCAATTCCCTCCTCTGCCAAGGCTTTCAGGTCTTTGATAATTCCTTCTTTGCTAATGTGTCCGTCGAGCCAATGCCACCATACATGTGGTCGTGCTTCTCCTGCAGGGTTTTTAAAGCCTTTTTCCAAATCGATGCTTTTCGTGGTACTTGACACGCAAGATGAAAGCACAATTAGGATAGAATTTAAAATGGACGTATAGGATTTCATTGGTTTTTTAAAAAACCAAAAAATTCATGTTTCCGAAGGCTCACGTAATTTATTTAATACCAGAAATTTGCTTTCTTGCTAAGTTTATATCGAATATCCCAGTCATCGACAGCCTGTTCCCATGTTACCTTCAGGCGTTTTACTTCACGCGTAATATCTTCATACACCTCCGGTCTAACTTCTTGAAAACGCTTCCAATCTATATCAGGGAAATTTGTAGCTGGATGAAAAATATATGGATTATACTCCTAATTACCCGGATGCTCTTTCCTCCAATTTTCAAATTGGACTTTTAATTGCTTAACCCACATCTGCTCTTTAGAATTAGCAATCAGGTTGTTGATCTCATAAGGATCATCTTTCAAATTAAAATATTCCTCGATAGGATCCGGCATATCCACCCAACGCAGGTATTTGGCATCCAATTGTTCTTACACCTTCGTTTCGGGCAATGTAATAGCCAATTCGGACATTTGATTGGTAATGCTCAAAATAGAAATAATTGCGCCACTCCTCCTTCATTTTCTTTTTGGAATCAAACAAGGTGGTTAAACTGCGGCCATCCATTATCTCTGGCACATCAACACCTGCCAGTTCCAACAAGGTGGGCGCAATATCAATGTTTAGTACTATTTCATCACGTACTTCTTGCTTTCTCCCTTGCGGGCGTGGATCGTATACTATAAAAGGAATTTTTAAGCTTGGATCGTAAGGTGACCATTTGCCGTAAAAATGTCTGTCGCCAAAATGGGTGCCATGATCCGAAAGATAAATGATGATGGTGTTATCAGCCAGTCCTCTCTCTTCGAGCATTTGGCGTACTTTTCCAACAGACCTGTCCAGACTCATTACCTTTTCGTAATAATCACGTGAAAAGGGATTATGGCCTCCTTCTTTATTAAATTGTTTACGGTAGCAAACATCTAAAAAACCGCCTCTCACAAATTTAGGTACTGTAGCGGCTACCTCATCATTATCCAGCGGATGACGCATAAAACTATAATCAGCCAAAGCGCCCTTGTCTTCGAAAGCTGGTTTGGAAGAGACATGAGGTGCTTTATAGTTTAATTGCAGACAAAAAGGCTGTCCTTCGGGAACACTATCCAGAAAATCCGTTGTTTGCAATGCTAACCACTCACTATCGTGCACTTTGCGTCCTTTATATTGACGAAATGCAGGGCCTTGTGAAGCCTGACCTTAAAAGAAATCAATTCTGGCGTGCTGTTCTTTGGTGGAAGCCACACCTTATTTTCCTACCTGCCCGGTATAATATCCGCTTTGCTGCAGGTACATGTTATAAATATGGTTAAAGATAGAGTTAGGCATTTGCTTATGGAAGCGTGTCATTACGGTACTGCTGGAATAGCGACCAATTAAGATACTGGCACGGGAAACAGCACAAATGGGCGTTGTTACAAAAACTGGTGTAAAACAAATACCATCTGTAGCCAAAGCATCAGTATGCGGCGTTTTTATGGGACAACTGGCATCATAGCATCCTAAGGTTCGGAGCGTTCATCATCGGTCAGAATAACAAGAAAATTAGGCCGCTTTATCTCTTGTTTACAGCTTAATAGAAAAGATTCTTTATCAGGTCATTTTTGTACAACGACACATTGGGAACAAGACAATAGAATTAATGCTATTGGGGTACTAAGTGAGATTCGTATTTTGCTCATATAGATAGTTATTGAATAAGTTAAATTAATATATGTCGTCTAATTTCATTTTTCTGGGTGATAAATGTCCAAATAAACAGACCCATGACCCTAAATATGAGGCCAATGGAAGCTTATTATTGTTAATTTTGCCAACTTTTAATTTTACGCCTTATGGCCCAAGAATCACATATCGATCCTAACAATTTGCCACAGCACATAGCTGTGATCATGGATGGTAATGGGCGATGGGCAAAAAACCATAATAAGGTACGAGTATTTGGTCATCAAAATGGTGTTCAAGCGGTACGAGAAATTTCAGAAGGTGCTGCAGAACTACAGATTCCATATCTTACCTTATTTGCATTTTCAAAAGAAAATTGGAATCGTCCTGCGTTCGAAGTAAATACATTGATGAAATTATTCGTGAAGACTATGGACAAAGAGCTAAGCACGCTGAATAAAAATAATATCAGACTCAATGCAATCGGTGATGTGACAAGCTTACCTAAAGAAACATATAAAGCTCTATTAAAAGGAATGCAGGCTACCTCACACAATGATGGCATGGTTCTTACATTAGCCCTTAATTATAGTAGCAGATGGGAAATCCTTTCTGCAATCAAGAAATACGGAACTATGGTTAAAAATGGGGAAATTAAACCAGAACTTATTGATGAAGAGTTTTTTAATGGGCTATTAGAAACCTCGGATATGCCTGATCCAGATCTGTTGATTCGGACAAGTGGTGAATGTCGCGTAAGTAACTATTTGTTATGGCAGTTATCCTACTCGGAACTATATTTTACTGATGTTCTTTGGCCTGATTTTAACAAATCTCATCTCCATGAAGCCATAAGAACATATCAAAACAGAGAACGACGATTCGGACTGACTGGAGAGCAGTTAATTAATTCTTAATGCGAGGTTAAATATGATAAGAAGCGGCGACGTAATATTAAAAGACTGTTTTTTTGAAAGGCAATTAACCACACACATGCTCCAAAGAGTTATTCTTTCTGTACTAGTGTTAACGATTTGCCTTAATTCTATCATGAGTCAAGTCGTCAATGATATGGCTCCAGACTTTGTGGAACTTGATTATAGCAATAAAAAGATCTATCACATAGCTGAAGTCAATGTCACAGGGGCAGAGAGAAGAGACGACAATGCCATTAAATCTATTACAGGTCTAAGAGAAGGTCAAACAATCGAGATACCTAGTGAGGCTCTATCTAATGCAGTTAAAGGTCTTTGGAAACTTCGGTTATTCTCCGATGTTGAAATATTATTGGATAAGATTAAATCTGACAGTGTCTATATCACCATACAACTCAAGGAGCAACCTACTTTATCTGGATATGAGTTCAAAAATGTAAAGAAACTACAGCAAGATAACCTCATTGATGAACTAGGAGAAACATTTAGAATTGGGGGAATCATATCAGGCAATGATCGTACAGTTGGTGGTAATAAGCTGCGACAGTATTTTGTTGATAAGGGATTCTTAGACGCCCAGGTGAAACTCAGTTCTATTCCAGATACAGCCTTACAAAACACGATTAAACTACTTATCGATGTTGAAAAGAATGATAAAGTTAAAATCAGTCAGGTAAACTTCGATGGTAACGTTGCTATATCGGATAAAAAGCTCAGAAAGCAACTTAAGGATACTAAAAAGAAAGGCACATTCTTAAAGCGATCTCGCTTTGTGAAGGAGAAATATGAAGATGACAAGAAAAAGCTGATTGCCTACTATATCAAAAATGGATATGGTGATGCTCAGATTCTCAGAGATAGTATGTGGAGAGATGATAAAGGGTTGGTTAATTTAACTCTTTTCATTAGTGAAGGTGTCCAATACAAGTTTGGTAAAATAGCGTGGAAAGGAAACTCGATCTATACTGACGATCAACTCTCAGCAGTATTAGGAATACCTAAAGGTTCTGTATTTAACCCTGAAGAACTATCTAAGAGATTAGAGTTTAGTTTAGACGGTAGAGATATTTCTTCGCTCTATATGGATAAAGGGTATTTGTTTTTCAATGTTGATCCTCAGCCAGTAGCAATCAGACAAGACACCATAGATATAGAGATGAGGATGTACGAAGGTCCTCAGGCAACAATTGACAAGGTTATTATCAAGGGTAATGATAGAACTCATGAAGATGTAATACGCCGAGTTGTTAGAACGCGGCCTGGAGAAAAGTTTAGTAGATCAGATATCATACGATCCCAGCGTGAGATCTCGAACTTGGGATATTTTGATCCAGAAAATCTCAATATCAACACTCCTGTAAACTATGAAAGGGGTACAGTTGATATAGAATATACCGTGGTAGAGCGTCCATCAGATCAACTAGAATTATCTGCTGGTTATGGAGGTTTCGAAGGCTTGATCGGTACACTGGGGGTAACCTTCAATAATTTCTCAATACAAAACATAAGAAACAAAGCCGCATGGTCTCCACTTCCTACTGGAGATGCACAAAGATTATCACTCAGAATTCAGTCCAACAGTAGATTCTTTAGATCTTATAATTTCAGCTTTACTGAGCCTTGGTTAGGAGGTAAAAAGCCTAACGCCTTTACAGTTGGATGGGCTAGCTCAGTCTTCGACAACTCTGCATTTGGAGCAGGCCAATTAAGCATTAATAGGTTATTTGCTGGCTTAGGTACAGCCTTAAAATTCCCAGATGATTTCTTTACTTCATCGACAACTGTAAATTTTGAGAATATCAAATTAACAGATTATGCCAATCGATTCTTAGTTAGTAATGGTGATTTTAAGAATTTTAATATCCAACAAACATTCTCAAGAAGCTCTATAGCCAACCCTATGTTCCCAATGGGTGGTTCTCGAGTTTCACTTACTATTCAATTTACTCCTCCTTATTCACTTTTCAGAGGAGACGATTTCTGGGTATTAGAAGGAGAAGAAAGAGAACAAGCCATCCAAAATGAAATTAGAACTTTAGGGGTTAGAGGATTAGCTTCATTCGATGAAGATGCTTTTATCAGTGAAATTGAAGAGGCACGTAGATTCAAATTTCTTGAATATCACAAATGGAGATTTGATGCCGAGTGGTATTATAACATAACAGGTAAGTTGGTATTCATGACTCAGGCGAAGATGGGTTACTTGGGTAGTTATAATAGCAATATTGGAGATGTACCGTTTGAACGATTCCAATTAGGTGGTGACGGTCTCTCAAATCAAAATGCCGGTATACAAGGTACCGATATCATCGCCTTAAGAGGTTATGAGATTGAAGATGTGTCTGCCGATAATAGAACTACCGGTGGTGGTATCATATTCAATAAGTTCACTACTGAATTGAGATATCCACTTTCAACTAATCCAAACTCAACCATATTCACAACACTTTATTTCCAAGCTGGTAACCAATGGAATTCCTTCGATGACTACAATCCATTTGAGCTGCGTCGTACGGTTGGTGTTGGAATGAGGGTTTTTCTACCTATGTTTGGTTTATTAGGATTTGATTATGGTTTTGGTTTAGATAAAACTATAAATAACAATCCTAACCCTGGCTTAGGTGCTCTTGGTAAATTTAGCATCGTTCTTGGATTTGAGCCAGACTAATGGATGAGATTAAGGATAAGTTATGAGGGAACATTTAGGATTTAATAAAACAAAATATACGTCTTAGCAAAAACGATTAATCATAATAAATAGGGTCTATTAGAGACCGAGTAAATTTTTCAACAATGAACAATATTTTAACCCTTACTACTTTAGTACTTCTCGGATTACAGTTAAATGCACAGAAGTATGGATTTGTTAATTCATCACAGTTGTTAGTCAACATGCCTGATGTGAAAGCTGCAGATGCTCAACTCGAAGCGTATCAAAAACAAATGATAAGTAAGGGTGAGGAAATGGTGAAAAAATTTGAAGTAGAATATAATGCCTACTTAACTAAAGTTAACTCTGGTGAACTTTCTCAGATTCAAATGCAACAACAAGAAGGACAACTAGCTCAGGAACAACAGGCCATTCAAGCTTATGAAGTAGAGGTACAGAATAAGTTGGCTGCTAAAAAACAAGAACTATATCAACCTATACTACAAAAGGTCCAGCAAGTAGTAGACCAGTATGGGAAAGAACAAGGATTTACTATGATATTTGATGCAAGTATTGGTGGGATCTTATTTGCTGATACAGGAGATGATCTTATGCCAATCCTTAAGAGTAAGTTAGGTATCCAATAAGATCCGGATAAATATTATTAATATGCTGTAGGAGTAATAGTCTATCTATTACTCCTATTTCTTTTTTATCCTCATCCATTACGATTACTAATTGCCACTGTTGGGCCTTCATGATTTCGAATAGACGATTTAGTGGTGTAATATAGCTCACATAGCCATACTGCTGAGACACATATGGAGTCAGTGACTCATATGGTAAATATTCCTTCATATTCAGTAACTTACTATTCAATATTCCTAATAGCCTATTATCCTCGTCATAGACTAAGTAACACCTATCTTTTACTAAGTCGGCTATCTGAGTCAATTCAGAGACTTGGTAACCCTCGAGTCTGACTATATCTCATGCCGTAACAGAGCTAAGCTCAGCTTCTCGTGATACAAATCCACGCTCTGCCCTCGCTGTTAGAAATACGAATATTCCAATGAACAGTAACATGTAGTGATCATAGTAAGCACCTGTGAGCACAAATACTACAGCAATCACCTGCCCAATGTAACTAGCTATCTTAGTCGCCTTCTGATGATTCTTAAGCACTATACTTAATAGAGCTCTGAGAATCCTACCTCCATCCATTGGAAAAGCCGGAACAAGGTTAAATACCACTAAAGCGACGTTAATTGATAGTAAAATTCCCAGATAATCTGGTAGATGAGTCAATGGATTAATTACATCGGAACTTGGAAGTATCGGATAGTTAAAGAGCAACTGAACGATCAGTAGGACAACCAACAAACTTAAGTTCACTGCAGGACCAGCTATAGCAATATAAAACTCATGTAATGCATTCTTGGGAATATGCGTCAGCCTAGCAACTCCACCTATAGGTGAAATAATAATATCCTTGGTATCTACCCCAAAGCGCCTAGCTGTTAATGCATGACCATACTCATGCATGATTACGAAACAGAACATTAATGTTACTAAACTAAAAAACCAAAGGCCATCAATTAATCCTAAATCGTTCTGATGCACATAATAGACTACAAATAACAATAGTAAACCGAATGTCCAGTGTACCTTAATTGGAATATCGGCAAACTTACCTAAGACTAATGAACCTTTATCATAGTACATAATAGCAAAATCTATTGAATGTTATCCCCTCTCAAGATTCTAAACTTCTTCCGGGCATCAATGGAGTAGGTACTATCTGAATAATCCATAAAAAGAGTTTGGTACAGCTCTTTTGCCTTATCAATGTCTCCAAACTGTGACTCATATATCTCAGCTAAATGATATATAGCATTGTCAGCTCTAATCTCTTCAGGATATTGATCAATGATCTGTTCATAATAATTAATCGCTTCATCAATAAGGCCATCTTGTACATATCGCTGTGCCTTTAAATAATAGACATCATCAATTAGGGTATGATCTGTATATATCATCCTAATACTATCCAACTTAACAAAAGCTCGGTCTGTCTTATTTTGAAACAAAAGGAGTTCGGCTTCTGCAAATAATGCTAATGGCGCATAAGTCGTATCAAGGTTTGCATTATCCATAATGAACACAGATAGGTCAATTGCATCATTGGATATCAACCTTGATGTTGCGGATTTGAGTATGTCGAATTGCTCTTGAGCCCATTCAAAGTCTCCTATGTAATAGCTGAGCTTAGCATTCTTAAATCTTGCTATTTCACCCAAATGGTCTTCTCTAAACTCCTTATCAACCTGACTATATAATAAGGTAGATTCCCAAACTTCCCCAGACATAAGGTAATAGTCCGCCAAGTCAAGTTTAGCATTAGCTTTTACATAATTATTCAGTCCAGGATATTCTATAAGTTCTTGGAGGATCTCTATTGCACTATGCAGATCATCCATATATAATGCTTCCAACTCTGCTAACTCAAGAAGGATAAGCGATGATCGACTATTTCTTCCGTTCTCATTTAGAAACACGTTATACTCTGATTTCAATCCCAGTAAATCCTCCGTAGTATAGGAGCCAGCAATGATTTTCCTCCTCTTAGTATCTAAGATCTGCTTCTTAGAATCTAAATAGTAACTGTTAATATTCTCCTTATAATCTATGATATACTGATATGCATTAATAGCCGTATCATATTCCTTATCGTTCTTTGCAATACGTGCTATGTCATATATTCTTTTCCCATTTTCATTCAATCGTAAGTCTAACGCTTTCGCCTGACGCAGTGCTTTAGTGTAGTCCTTATTATGTATGAATACCCACTGAATCATTTCTGAATAAAATAGCTTCTCAGGATCTTCTTGTGTCTTTTTGTAGAGAGCTCTTCTTAGATGATCATAGTCTTCTTCTCCGACCAAATATTTAGCAAAATAATTCTGAACAGAAGATATCCGCTCCGCTGAAGCCATTGAGCTTGCTAAAAAGTATTTGATCATTTCTGGCTTTTTATTCTTTCTTCGATATAGCTCTGCGATATTATAGGCATATGCCCCGCTATTATTACTCAATTCTTCACCTTTTAAAAATGCCTCTAAAGCCAAATCATATTTAGTCAATCTCGTAAACGAGTTACCAAGCCTACTTATAGCATTACGATTATCAACAGTCAGTTTAGATATAGCCAACCTAAACTGGTCTTCTGCCTCAGCGGTTCGTCCTTGTCGTTCACATAGATTCCCAAAAAAAACATGAAGCTCAATATTCTTAGGGTTTTTATTAATGGCTTGGTCTAATGCTGCTTCGGCATTATCATATTCCTCAAGTGCCAGTAGCGATTGAATGAACTGATTGAAATAATATTCATTGAATCCATTTTGCTCTGAGAGCTTTTTATAATATGATGCGGCCTTCTCATATTCTCCTGACTGATAATAGTGATTAGCCAATTTTGCCTCTTGCTGACCATACAACAATTGACCACAAAAGAAAAGTAGTGCAAATAAAATGGACCTTCTCATAAATCTGTCTCTCTGGTTTTTATAACGACAATTCCTAAAATTAAGTTGCTAAGAACAAAAAACCCTGCTATCATGATAAGATAACAGGGTTCTATACTTTGATTAATGTGTGTAGTTAAAATTCTAACTCTCCAACTTAAATGTTACCGGTAGGGTATAAAGTACTCTTACCGATGATCCACGCTGTTTACCAGGTGTCCATTTTTGTGGAAGATTATTCATGTTCTCTACAACCTTGAGAGCTGCTGTTCCGCAACCTGCTCCGATATCTCTAACTATTTTAGTATCTGTAACTGTTCCGTCTCTTTCGACAACGAACTGGATGTAAACTCTTCCTTGCACACCATTTTCTCTGGCAATAGCAGGATATTTCAAGTTCTTATATAAATACTGTAATAACTTTTTATCAGCACACG
>CACLQQ010000030.1 GCA_902609095.1 uncultured Bacteroidota bacterium
AGCAACAAATGAGAGTGGTTTTACAGGTCTTCCGGGTGGCATCAGTTTCGAAGATAGCAGCATTGGTGTTATAGGCCAATGGTGGAGTTCAACAGAGTACAGTATTAATGATGACAGCTGTAGGAAATGTGCCTGGTGCCGCTATCTGTCCCACGATGTTCCCCGTGGCTACGAGAACCCTTTTGATAAGTATTATGGATTATCGGTTCGTTGTGTGAGGGATTGACCCTTTGATAAGCGAATCGATTTGATACTTTATTCTGTCATCCCTTTTAGGGCCGTAGGATTTTAATACTATGAAAGGGGTCGATTTATAATCAATAAGTAGAGGGCTGTTATCTCATCGTCTATGAGATAAGATAAGAGATGTTGGAGTATTATATGCGGCTACCCCCGCCTCAGAATGCATATTGGAGTATTCTTATGATCCCTGCTTTTGGACAGTTTTTGTTTTGGCAAAAAATAGAAGTACCCTATAGTTTAATCAATAATTCGTACCCCAGAGTTTACCCCAGATGATATTACAAAACTCAACATATTGTATATTAAGAATAAGTGGATTACGCTCCCGACCTCAAAACCCTCTATCTTAACTGATAGTGGGTTTTTTTGTAAAGTCTCATCTATTAAATTATAATTCTATCCAGAAAATCAATATTATTAGATATAAAAGTCAATTAAGTCGCTTAAACCTTACAATATAGGTTATATATGCATACTTCTTTCCTCATGATTAAATATATTCGAAGCCATAATTTAAAAACCGCGTAAATCAAATATTGTTAGAATGAAATCATATAAAGTACTATTTACATTATTCGTAGGAATTGGTGTACTCACCACTTCATGTGTGAGCAAAAAATCTTTTGATGCCCTTCAGAGCGAAAAAGATGAGCTTGCCATGCAATTAGAAAAATTGCAAGCTGATTTTGATGCTACCAAGGCTAGTCAGGATTCGGAAATTTCATCTCTTAAGGATGCTAACATGAGCTTAACATCTCAAAAGGCGAGTCTTGATGCAGATTTAGCTCAAACTAAAAAAGATATGAACTCAAAAATATCAGCTATTCAGTCTGATGTAGACGATAAGCAATCTCAATTAGATGCTATGCGAGTAGAAATTAATGGAGCTTTTGCAGATATAGATGCTGCAGTCGCCGGTAGTAATGCAAGGATCAGTGAGATGGAAAATTTTCTATACTTAGACCTTGAAGATAACGTTGATTTCAGCTCTGGCTCAACAAGGGTAAGTGCTGACGATACAGAAACTTTAGAAACTTTAGCCAACATGCTCAAGAACAATCCTAAAGTTGCCCTAATCATCGAAGGACATACAGATAGCAAAAAAGTATTAGATGGAAAAGCATATAAAGATAACTGGGATCTAAGTGTTGCAAGAGCTACAGAAGTGATCAGAAGGCTTGTTAGCATGGGTGTGAGTGAAGATCAACTGATCGCATCAGGAAGGGCAGAAAATATGCCTGTAGCTGATAATGATTCAGCTGATGGAAGAGCTCAAAATAGAAGAACAGAAGCTATATTAGTGCCTAACGTAGGTAAACTTTACAAGTTGAAAGGATAAGTAAATCCTTGTTTGTAAAATCTATCCAAGGTCAAAACTCTATGAGTTTTGACCTTTTTTTATGCCCAATAGGTATTAGCTATGACTATGACTTTTTCAGTGTCGGCATGAACTAAACGGTGTGCTAATTCATCAGATTTAGTTTCGCCTGACTGCACATATATCATATCATCTATGAAGGCCTCGGCTTTGATCTGAAAGTCAATTTTATCTAATGATCTCTGTCGATACTCTGGTAGAATATTTTCGAGTATATACCTAACGTACTTGAGGTTATTCACATGTCCATTCCAATCAAGGTCATATAACTTAACCTTGATAGGCTCGACCAATGTAGCTTCCTGAATCGCTTGGAGGCGAGAAGGAGGAGGTTCCAACAATTGTTCCTCAGGATGAATAGTTATGTTCAATAACTCCTGCGGTATACGTGCCATCTTCCTATCCACAAAGTTGAGTAAAGTCCATGTACTACTCGCAAATGCTAATAATTTGCCCTGTGAGCTATATAGTTTGTAATCTCTGTATGCTAAGAATCGATCAAAATTAGACGGATAAGTGATGACATAAACTTGATCATCTAGAGCTGGTCGATCTATTATCGTGAAGGTTTTACGCAGCAGCACCCAGGCTAAGTTGAGTGGCTTCAACTCTCTAATAGATACGCCTAATTGAACAGCACTACCTATCGAAGCCTCTTGCATCAAATGTAAAATGGCCAAAGGAGTAGCCAATCGATCTATACCAACTTCGTTAGATCTAATCTTAAAATTCTCTCTATATCTGAAATCCTCCATTAATGATTGAAACAGCTTTGATCAATTCCTAAGACATAGTTTTTCACGACAGCAATATCAGGAGCAGTCTCTGCACCCATGAAACCTTTGATCATATCATCCTTTAAAAATTGTTGTGCATATATAGTTAACTCAGTACTAATTGGGGTATATGTCCAGTGCCATTTCTCCTCTTCATATCCAGTTCGTCCACCTGACTTATCAGTGTATGACTGACAAAATCCATACTCTGAGGCATGCTCTAAAAGCCACTGATATTCTAGTAATCCTTGACCCGTTTCAAAATAACTATTATCAAAACTGTTCAAATCTATATCAGTACCCCAATGATGTCTCGACGTTCCTGGCATAGAACTATAAAGCAATATCTTGCTGGCACGTTCAGCTTCGGCCTCTATCTCAGCAGCTGAAGTACCGTCAGAAAGTATCGTTTGTCCTGTCCACTTGCGTTCCCAAATACCTTTCTGATAATCAAAATTTCTTGTTGCAGAACGGATTGTGAATGAAATACCATCTACAGCGGAATGATTATACATGCGAATATAATCCGACAACGTTTCTTTCCTAAGATATAGACCTTCTCTGGAAGCATATTCTTTCGGGATCAACACAAAGTCTTCATGCTCACTTGGTTCAAAGTGTCCCATGATATACTCAATCTTAGCTAAATCAACTTTTTCAACGGGGACCATGATTTCAATATGTTGTGATTTGTTTTGACAACCTACCATCCATAGAATTAATACTACCAGACTAATAATACTTCGCATCTTCTTCAGCTGATTTAGCATATTCAAAATCAATATTCTTCTTTCCGTATCCAAATGAACCATATTCCTTGATAGTCTCCAACAACTCGGCTGGGATACAATCTATCCATGATTCATCATCTCCGGATGATATGAGATCAAATACCTTGTATGGGATGATGTGCATATGATCTTTATTATATTTTCGAACTTGGACAATCTGATCATTCTCAATCAAATGCTGATATAAGAACTTGATACCCTCAGGTACTGGTAAGTTCTTAACAAATATCATTTTATCGCCCTCCTTTTCTAATGCTGGATAGGCATATACTGTGATATTTTTACTGAACAATTCGCCAAATGCTGAGAACAATCTACCATCTTGATTACTTTGATATTTCTCAATGATGATATTCTTGAACTCATGGACACCCATTAGGATTCCAATTCTCTCAATCTTATAATCTGAGAAGTAATTGATCAATTTTTGATGATTACTACAGCTGGATATAATTACCGTCATACCCAGTGCATTGAGTAACCGTACCCGATCCAAATATTCTCTATCTGTGATGGCGCCCAATCTGTTTAGGTTCTCCATTGTCATCTCAGCAGCTTATATACATTTATCAGGATTGGGTGATTCCTCCTTAAACTGCTCAACCGAATTTTCTATAGCTTCCTTGGTGACTTTAGTTGTTGGTCTAAAGTGTCCCCTGATCACCATTAATTCCTTACGATAGAGAAATTCCGATATATTTAATGGCCGACCAGTTTCATCAAATATGGCTACCTCCGTAATATTATTCTTAACCAAACTAAGTGAAATCAGACGGTTATCAAAATGGTCAAAGGCTTCGCCTTTAGTCCTGACCATATCAATAGATATCCAACTCTTCAATCCATCAAGGAGACTCCTGACAAATAATTCGTAATCATGGCAACAATAAAAACATGCATAGATTAAATTCACGCCAAGTATTCCTATTGCTTCTTGTTGCTGTCTATTATTTTTATCAAACATTTTAACGTTCATGATGATATCACTAGGTTTAGAGCCTTTTTTATGGCTGAACCGCAATCCCATCCAGCAATTACCTTTTATCGTCCTCTGATAATTGATAGCTGATATGGTGTCTGCAAAAACAAAGAAATTGGCCTCTGGTCTACTTTCATTCAATCTTTCTTCTATCAGATTGAACTCATGATCTAGCATCTTATAGATTCTTGCCTCACAGACATATCGCTTATCCTGACAGTAAATCGCATCAGAATACTCCTTATCATAGGCTGACATCGTCTTAGTTATGGTACCTGCTGCCGCACCGACCTGAAAAAAGTGCCTTGCGACTTCTTGACCAGCGCCAATCTCGGCAAAGGCGCCATAGATATTGTCATTGAGATTAATCTCCAATGCCTTTTGTTCCATTTTGAGTATTTGACTTTGTGGCATTATAATTCTGTTACAAACCTTACATCTCTATCAACGTGGATAACAGCAAATATTTGGTATACATATGATAGAAAGTTCTCAAACCACAACGATAACATTAATTCTGCCTACAATCTATAAGTTGATATAGATAATAAACTATTGAACCGAGAAGACAATTCTGAAAGTAGGCTTAAGAAGTAATGATTAAAAGTCACCAGATTTGTATTGAAATCAAAATCTTGTCCGCTGGCATATTTATAAACGAGCCCTCCTTCTATACCAATTTTGAGATTTCAAGAGGTTTTAAATCGATAACTCATTGATGGCTTGCTAGGTGCTCCACCATTTATAGTTCTTCCTTCATTGAACCGATCTGTACCTGATGATATTACCATAGCCCAGTTTGATAGTTAAGAAATAGTTGCACATTGATACGGACAAGAGCCGCTGATATACAGCTAAGAAAGAAGTAAACTGACCGTTAATCCAACCAATAACCTATACCCGAGAGAAACTTAAAGTAACTATCATATCCAAGACAATTCTTGTTATTCAAACGGCGCAAATAATCTAAGGATATGTTATACTCAATATTATTTCCAAAGGAGATATGTGCAGCTAAGTTGATATTAAAATGACTCTCTACTAACAAATCCTCTGATATCTGAATACCGTTGAGGTTATCAATCTTTTCAATTTCGCTGATATCAAAAATCAGAGTTTGTCCGTATGAGTTTAAAGTCAACCTCCCTTCTTCTATTAGTACATTCTCTCCTTTCAAGACATCTCCATCTACAAGGTGTATCATGGACTCAACAGAGTTAGTCTTAGATTGACTGTGAAAAATAAAAGGCATAATACGCGGTAATAGGACTCCAATAATTCGTTGCAACATATTCTTAAAATTTCCGTACTAATCCGATTCCATATGTTTCTCCATAGAGATTTAAAGAAAGATCCTTGCGAATCTTGTAGTTCTTATTAAACTCTCCAACTTCCTTGATAATTTTCTTTTTTGCTTTGATTGGGATAGTAATCAGATTACCAAACAACATAGTAACCACGACAATTCATATGGTACCTAAGCCTATGATTGCACCTGACAAATGATCAGAGCGATCACTTAATATTATTCCTGAACCAGTGATGGTTAAAGAGGTATAATTGATAACTCGCTCTACGTTCTTCACTCGATAGAACTCCTTATAAAGTTGTGAGCTCATATTATCGTTGAGCAACTGGCTGTATAAGTATAATTGGGCGTTGGAGGAATAACTTAAATCTGTGTCCTATCTATATTGATTTCATTTTCTCGTTATTTATTATAGGACTATCAAATTTTCTCCGTCAGAGATGATGGACCCTTCCATATCTCATCCATCTACTAACTCCAATCTGATGACTTCCTGACCATTGAGGTCCATAGTATAGCAAATGCTTATTATTAGAAATATCTAGTCGATAGATTTCATAACATTTGGTACAGCTATATTTCTAACTGAGATGTGCTATCTATTCTTGTGTATTTCTAATGCATCAAACCACATTCTTACTAATAACAGCATCAACTATGAGATCAAGTTCTATTGATCTGAAAGGATTAATTTTGTGCCCATGTTTCAACATTATGACGTAATAGTAGTCGGTGCCGGGCACGCAGGATGTGAAGCAGCCATTGCTGCCGCTAATATGGGCTCGAAGGTATTGCTTGCAACTATGAACATGCAGACCATTGCACAAATGTCTTGTAATCCTGCTATGGGTGGTGTTGCCAAAGGACAGATAGTACGAGAAATAGATGCCTTAGGAGGTTACTCTGGAATTGTAACAGACCATACTATGGTACAATTCAGAATGCTGAACAAATCAAAAGGGCCAGCAATGTGGAGTCCAAGAGCGCAGAATGATCGTATGATGTTCGCTGCTAAATGGAGAGAAATGCTTGAGGCTAATGAGAATCTAGACTTTTGGCAGGAGATGGTCACTGGACTCATAGTAAAAGATGGTAGATGTAAGGGAGTCCATACAAGTATTGGGCTTGAGATCAAATCTTCAACCGTTGTATTAACCAATGGAACATTCTTAAACGGTCTCATTCACATAGGTGAGAAGCAATTAGGTGGTGGAAGAGCAGGTGAAAGAGCAGCCAAAGGTATCACAGAGCAGTTACTCGGTCTTGGATTTGAATCAGGCCGTATGAAAACTGGTACTCCACCAAGAATTGATGGACGTACACTTGACTATAGCAAGATGGAAATTCAACATGGTGATGAGGAGGTATGCAAGTTTTCATTCACTGATACCCCTGAACTGACCAAGCAGTTGCCGTGCCATGTCACCTATACTTCTTCGGATGTTCACGAATCATTAAAAGAAGGGTTTCACAGATCTCCAATGTTCAATGGGAGAATTAGAGGCTTAGGTCCACGTTACTGTCCATCTATTGAGGACAAGATTAACCGATTTGCCGATCGCGATCGACACCAATTATTTGTTGAACCTGAGGGTTGGAATACTTGTGAAATATATGTGAATGGCTTTTCTTCATCTCTACCAGAAGATGTTCAGTATAATGCACTGAAAAAAGTCGCAGGATTCGAAAACATGAAAATGTTTAGACCCGGGTACGCTATAGAATATGACTTCTTTCCTCCAACTCAGCTATACCCTTCTCTAGAGACCAAATTAGTTGATGGCCTCTTTTTTGCGGGCCAGATTAATGGGACAACAGGTTACGAAGAAGCAGCTTGTCAAGGTTTGATGGCCGGTATCAATGCTCACCTCAAACAAAGTGAACAAGATCCATTCATTCTTAAACGTTCAGATGCCTACATAGGGGTATTAGTAGATGATTTAGTGAATAAGGGCACTAAAGAGCCCTATCGTATGTTTACCTCTAGGGCAGAATATCGGATTTTGATACGTCAAGATAACGCAGATCTGAGGCTAACTCCTATAGCGGTTAAATTAGGCATGAAAGGATTGGATGACCGTATGGAGCGAGTTCATGCGAAACAAGAGTCTATTAAAGAAGTAGAGAAATTTTTGAGTGCTACTTCTATTACAGCCGATCAAGTCAATGGTTGGTTATCTAATATTAACTCCTCTCCACTGAAACAAACTGTGAAACTCAAATCCGTCCTTAGTAGGCCCAAAGTCCACCTATCAGATCTATCCGCTATCCATCCAAGGTTAGAGTCTTTTCTACAAGATATACCCAGCAATTTTGTTGAATCTGCTGAAGTAAACCTTAAGTATGAAGGCTATTTGGCCAAGGAACAAGAAATGGTAGAAAAGATGAACCGATTAGAGGATCTTATTCTCAAAGATGATTTTGATTATCACGGAATCAGTTCATTATCTGCTGAAGCTAAAGAGAAATTAGTTGAAATCAAACCTCGAACAATAGGTCAAGCCAGTAGAATCAGTGGTGTATCTCCATCAGATATTTCCGTCTTATTAGTACATGTGGGCAGATAAGCGAGTTTGCTTGGAGCAATCATATTTTAATAGTCTAAATGAGCGTTATGATCTCATGCGCTATATCCTGCTCATAAGTTTGGCCTCAATAAGCTACGTCAGTTATGGACAAACAGATGTTGATAAAATTAATCGTGAAATCAAGTTTGTCAATGAATCCATTCATGGAGCGTTAATCTTGCATCGTATCTACGAGAGTTATAATCAGGATATCAACAAATATTTGGATCTCTCAAATTATGAACTCAATAATTACTATAATCAGGGCTTACCTACAGACGTATATGGCGATCCAGAGAGATGGTTCTATGATGAATCCCCTAATAAGCTCTACCAAGAAATAATCACCAATCAAAGCACCCTTATGGGACAGTCTATTATACAAAGTATACATAGGAACTCCCAAAATCTAAATAAAGATCGCTATGCAGTTGAACAACTGATCCAAGCGCCTAATATCAATGAATTATCGATCATCAAAAATCTATATGATGGACTGGAACAGATTATTTCCTATTTTGATAATCTCAGATCAGATGTCAAATCCTTTGATAAAATATTAGAACAAAGGAGATATGAAAATAATCTCACTGAAAATCAGAGCACTGTCTATGCAGCCATGGCAGAAATTCACTATGACCTCAAAAAGATCATAAGAACCTTAAGTCAGAATAATCAAAGTGCTGTTATGAGAAGTATGGCCAAAATCAAGAAAGAACAAAACTGGTTAAATGCCTCCATAAATGACCTCGAGTTTACTGAAGAAAGGGAGGCTCTCATTAAAATAGTTGGTAATGTCAATAACATAGTAGCTGAGCTATCGAACTACATTGATAAACCTAAGGTTCCTAAGGAATATGCGTTGTTTGGAAAAGGTTACTACTACTACAATGTAGTTTTACTAACCCTAATGAATCGATATGGCAACGGTTATGTGAGTGAATTCAATCAGTTTATCGATCGATTCAATTGGTCAGCCTTACATTTGACAGAGGAGCCCCATTATCTCAAAATACTATATTCAGAAACTACTCCCAGAAAGTTTCTTAATCAGCCTCAGAAGGAAATTACTACCCTTGAACAACTAAGACGTAAACCTCTCGAACAGCAGATTCCAAAACCCAAATCGGTTGATAATTTTTTCAACGGGAAGAAAACCGAAGAAGAAAACAAGAAAATAGAGGTTGATATCCCTGTCAATATAGCACATACACATGTCATCTATGTTGACTCTATACACTTCAATATAGAGCTGTACGATCATCTCATAATAGATGGTGATATAGTATCTGTCAATGTAAATGGAGCCTGGATGTATAATGATATCTCTTTAGAAAAAGAAGCAAAAATCATAGAGCTTACAGTGAACCCTTCCTCTCGTAACTTTATCATGGTGCAAGCAGTAAATGAAGGATGGAGACCACCTAATACGGTAGGTTTAAGATATATGAGTAATGGAAAAGTTGAAAATATAATTCTCAAAACTGACCTTAAGTTGGCTGAACTTATAGAGATAAAGTATAGACAGTAAAGATCCGATAAGCCTTAATATAGTTGTCATTGTACAGTGCTTTTAACTGCAACAAGAACAATAATTGTTTTAACAGTCATTCCTCTAAGCTTAACTCTTCAGCTAGATAGTCGAGCCTATTTTGACTATAATGAAGAAATGAAAAGAGCCTACAACTATGTATTGCAATTAAAAACAGATAGTGCTAGTATAATCCTAAATGGACTAAAAGTCGAGAAAACACTAAATCTTGCAAGCTTACATATTGAAAATTATATCGACTTTTTTACTGTCTTTTTAGGAGAAGAAAAACCAGACCTCGAACGGTTTAAAGAGAGAAAAGACATACGACTTGAAAGAATTAAAGAGGGGTCAGTAAATTCTCCATTTAGCAAATTTACTCAAGCTGAGATCATCCTACAATATGCTATTGCCCGAAGTAAATTCGAAGAATACATCCGTGCAGGATGGGATATCAATAGAGCCAACAATCTATTTAGTAATAATCAAAAACAGTATCCGCAATTCATAGTAAACAATAAAAATCTGTCCATAATCCATGCTTTGATGGGTTCACTCAAAGGAATTCAAAAGAGTTTGATAAAAATCTTTACTTAACTTAATGGAAACTATGCTCAAGGCATAAGAGAAATTGATGAGCTATTCAATTCTACATCAAAGAATAAAGGTGTTTTCAGTATAGAAATTAAAGCAATTAGGGCATTAATCAGTTTACATGTTAAGAAGGAGCCAGCTAAAGCACTAAGGATTATTGATATAAAGGAGATTATCCAGCAAAAAAGTCCTTTACTTGATTTCGTAAGATATTCCTTAGCCAAACAGAATAAAGAGTCTCAAAAAAAATTGATCCAATACCTGGAGAGTGCTCTCTCACATAAGGTCAATACCCCATTCGAATATCTCAACCTTATTATGGGTGTAGAACTGCTCCAAAGAGGAGATTTTAGAGCAAAAGAATATTTTCTCAATTTCAAGAATCGGTTTGATGGCAGGCACTACATAAAAGAAGCATACCAAAAATTGGCTTGGCATGAATTGATCCTGAATAATAGTGGTAAAGGATATAATGATTGGATGCCGAAACTAAGAACGTCTAGTTATACAACAATCGGAGAGGACCAATTAGCTCAAAAAGAAGCCTTAGCTGAGGAGATACCTAATAGATCAATTCTCTCTGCCAGAATATTATATGATGGGCGTAACTATAATGAGGCTTTAAATGAACTAAGCACGGTGGAATTACAGAGTTTGAATAATAAGGAGTTATTAGAATCTATAATCAGGTTATTCCCCTGGTCTCAGATGACAAAGAATACTATGCATGTAGCTCAGCTCTACAATCAGGCATCACTCATATACATATGTATCAACTCGACCAGGCTCAGCAAAGGCTGAAACTGTGTCTAAGACTCAAGCCTAACGAACACCGAGAAAGCCTGCATCAGAAAGCTCAAATTTGGCTCCAAAAAATTAAGGGACATTAATCGTGTGATTAACATCCCATAATATCAATTCAATATCTAATGCTTATTTCTTTCTAAGATTTTTCTTTTTAGAATCCCTCTTGCAAATCTTTACACGCAGACCATTCCCATCTACACAAAATCCCACGTAATGAAACGTTCCGAACTGTCCATCTAATTCAACAACTTGCTGACCATTAGCATTGGGTATCTCAGCTGAACCATCACCATAATCACAACAGATTCCATCACCATATGCATCTTGCAGCTCCAACTCATAACAACTAGCAACTAAGTCTATTGATTCCGTTATAACCTTACCTGCCTGACCATCTTGATATGGACCTCCACTATATATAGTACTATAGTTTTCGTCAAATATGAACCAAGTCATCTGTGACACATAATCATCAAGTGTGATCTTAAGTGTATAGAAACCTATATTACCAGAATCTCCGTCATCATCAGTGCCACTTTGAATTGTGAATGTCTGCTTGGCTCCAAATCTTGTCCAGCCTCCTGGGCACCTGGTTCTCAATTGATACTCATAGACTACATCACTATCCAATCCTGTTATTGTTCTTTCTGAAGTAGTGCTATTCTTAGCTGTCCACCTCCTTGTACCAACTTTTCTATATCTGATCCTACTAGGGATGTCTGTCCAGTCAATCAATACACTACTCTCTGAAAGTTCTTCTACCGTAGATGACTGTGGCGTTTCACATACCTCTGGTTCTGGATCAGGATCATCCGTATTATCACCTCCGTTGTCATCACCATTCCCCGTGCCATCGATTACATTACTTGCATTGTTGGTTAGATTTGATAAGTTAGCAGATAGATAATTCTCCATTCTAACAGCTTGACCACTGCCAAATATATACATACATGCATCAGAGTATAATCCATATAATTCATGTGCATGTCGGTGGATCCACAGCTGCTTGTTCCAATATTTTGACAAACGGTATAATCACTTGATTGATTTGGAGTATCTGCAACTTCATCATCCTGATTACAACCATTGCCCCAGATATGATCAAGCAAGAAATAATGTCCTACTTCATGTGTCAATGTTCTACCCAAAATATATGGAGCCTCAGGGCGAACTACCCCACATCCATTACCTGCACCAAATGCCGCAGCATCAACTACTACTCCGTCACCATTACCACTACCTCCAAAAGCAGCATATCCTAACAGTCCTGTATTTGGTTGAACGAATATATTCAGGTATTCACTCCACGCATTAGATTGATCTCCATTAGTCCGATTAATAGTTACTGCGGGATCTCCATTCTGTAATCCAAATCCGCTTGGGTGATTTGTATTAGCTATAACGAACGTCAAGCATACCTCTCCATTACTCACACCTGGAAATGAATTTGCCGCTTGATTATTCCATTTACTGATGTCACTATTAGTTCCCGCATAATCATTATTGAGAATTGCGACTTGATTTTGAGCAAGAGCGATAAAACATGCCTTCTGACTAATATTAGCTCCCTGATAATGCATTGCCACAGGAATGATCACAGGGCTATTACACTGAGCTTTCTCCCTGCCTTGTGCACTCATCTTTTGTTGAACTTAACAAGACGCTCAATATAATTTTGCTCTTAGGCTGGATCAGTTAATAGTTTAGAGGTATGCTCATGAGTTCCACATGTTCTCTTTTTTTCTAACTTAACCATGTTGATATCGTCTTCCATACTTGGAGCTAAGACATCATCATTACATGAATAGAGGAATGCAAAAAATAGAGTGCTTAAGATGATCTGTACTTTGTTCATTTTTAGTTTTTTTGAATGTTTCGTAATAGCTACGTCGATAGTGATTATGAATCGAAGTACTGATATTTACTATCAGACTTTTGGCCGATTCATAGCAACCATAGAGGCTATTATAGATCAATGGGGTTTTATTATACTTTCCGTTTGGATGCGGTGAGAGGCAAATCTACCTTGTGCTCTATAAGCTAAACTCAATGGATACATTCATTAAAGGATTCATATTTGACAGTAGGTATAAACCCTATAGGCATATCCTTTTTTGGATTGTACTATATATCGATGAGATATTCTCTTTAGTCGGTTTAACATCAGAGATAGAGTTTCCTGAACTCATCATAGTCCAGTTAATATTGGATGTTCTGACCGTTTACATTGCTCTTTATCTTTTCATTCCACGATTTCTCAACACGATGCAATATGGACTATTCTTATTCCTCGTTTTCGTTTCTATATTGTCCAATATTCAATTTTATTTCATTGCGGAGAACCACTACTATTATTATGAAGAAGACCACCTATCGATATATATTACCTCATTTGTATCCACGATAGGTATCATAGGATTGGCCATTGCTATTAAGCTCTTAAAACAACAAGTGAAACAGACAGAAGAGCGCCAAAACCTCATAGAACAGAAAAACAAAATCGAATTACAGTCTTTTAAGGATCAGATCAATCCGCACTTCCTATTTAATGTACTTAATACGATTTACATACAAACTCAAACTAATGTAGCAGCAGCAACAGAATCAATTATGAAACTCTCTGATCTGCTGAGGTTCCAGATTTATGATGTCGCTCATAAGGAATGTATTAGCTATTATCGGGAAACTACATTCTTGAGAAATTATCTCGATTTAGAAATCATGAGACGTGATGGACTGCAATATAGTTGGGTGGAACATGCTGAAAACCTATCTGCTTTGACCATTCCAAGTTTTATCTTCCTTCCACTAATAGAGAATGCTATTAAGCATAGCAAAACAACACATGCTTCAAATGAGCATATAAGTATCGAGGTATCCAAATCTGACACTCTGTTTATCATGACCTGCTCGAATAATATAGGTGACATCAAGCATCCTAAAGGAGGATTTGGATTGGATAATCTCAAGAAGCGATTGCATTTGTTATTTAACTCTTCTCATAAACTCCTGATTGAACAGAAAGAAGGTATTTTTATCATAGAATTATCTATTCCTCTCGATGAATTACATAATAATAGATGATGAGCCTGTTGCACGACAAGGTATCCGTTTATTAGCTGATCAAATTTCTTACCTCAATTATATTGCAGAATATCCGAATCCTATTTTGGGACATGAACATATTAGCCCAAATATAGATCTACTTTTTTTAGATATAGAGATGCCAGGACTCAATGGGTTAGAATACCTCAGAAGCTTAAACCCCAATGCGGGAGTAATTCTAACCACAGCTTATCCACAACATGCTCTTGAGGCCTTTGAACTAGATGTTATCGACTACTTAGTTAAACCCATAAAGCTGGCTCGATTCATCAAAGCGGTTGAAAGGGCTCGAGATATCAAGACTCTGCGGGCATCAAACACAGAAGTAGAAATACAATCTGAAGAAATATATATCAAGGCTGATCGGCAATACCATAAACTGAAGTACTCAGACATCTTCTATATAAAAGGAATGAAGGATTATGTATTAATTCATACTGGCACTAAAAAATATATGACTGCGCTAAACCTAAGCACAATCATGAAACAATTACCAGACTCTAAGTTTGCTCGCATTAGCAAATCCTATATCATCAATACACAGCATATCAAATTAGTTGGTACAGATTATGTCGATGTAGCTGGAGAGGAATTAAACCTCGGAATTTCCTATAAAGAAAACTTTATCCAAAAACATGTGAAATCGACTTTGCTTAAGCGATAATCTATCTCAGCTGGCCAGCCACCCATGCTGTTGTCCATGCTGCCTGAAAATTAAATCCCCCAGTTAAACCATCTACGTCTAATACCTCGCCAGAAAAATATAAACCATCAACAGACTTACTTTCTAATGTCTCTCTGTTAACACTATCCCAGGAGATTCCGCCACATATAACAAACTCCTCTTTAAATGTCGTCTTACCACTCACCTTATAAAGGTCATAAAGCAAAGTATGCACCAGCTTATTCTTTCCCTTTTTCGATAATTCACTGCACTTAGTTGTAGCATCTATGGCCGATTTACTCAAGAGGTGATCCCATAATCGCTGTGGAAGATTTAGGGGATTGTAATTTTTAATTTGCTTATTCGCCCCCTCTATTATGAGTTCTCTAATTGCTGATTCTCCCATAGCCCCAGACCAATTTACAGCGAGCTCAAAGGAATAGTTTAATTGATATAGATGTCGAGCTGCAAGTGAAGAAAGTTTCAATATTGCTGGACCGCTCATTCCCCAGTGTGTAATTAATAAAGGACCAGAGGCTTTAAAATTGGATCCCACTACATCTACAGAAACTAAGTGAGCCGTTACTCCCATAAGCTTAGAGATAGGATTGCCCGGCATGTTAAAAGTAAATAAAGAAGGAACAGGTAATTCTATAGTATGGCCTAAATCAGCAAGCCATGAATAATTGGACTCCTTATTAGAACCTCCTATTGCTACTATAACCTTATCTACTATCTCTGTGCCCTCCTTAAACTCGAGTTCGATTTTATTCCCTTTCTGTTGTAAGCCAATGACAGGAGTTTTAATCTTAACATGAATTCCAAGATGTTGAATCTCCTTTTGAAAAGTATCGATAATCGTTTGAGAATCATCTGATATAGGAAACATTCGACCATCTGATTCAACTTTGAGTGTGACACCCTTTTTCTCAAACCATTGAACTATATGATAATTACTGAATAATTTAAAGTGCTTCTTTAGGGCTTTACGTCCTCTTGGATAGTGTTTGAGTAGTTCGGATGGGTATTTACAATCATGAGTTACATTACAACGACCTCCTCCCGATATTTTTACTTTAGACAGAACCTTATTGGTCTTTTCGTATATAGTTATTGTAGCTTCTGGATGAAAGTGCTTACAGCAGATTGCCGCATAATACCCAGCCGCTCCTCCACCTATGATAGCGACCCCCATGTTGTCTCCAACTCTAATTTAAGATATTGGCCAGTGAAACTCTTCTTGCTGTTAATGATCTTACTTGGACTACCTTCAAAGATGATATTTCCTCCTCTCTTACCCCCCTCAGGCCCAAGATCAATGATATGGTCTGCCACTTTGATGATATCCATATTATGTTCTATGACGAGAACAGTATTACCTTTCTCAACCAAGCAATCTAATACTGCTATCAGATGTTTGATATCAGCAAAATGTAGTCCTGTAGTCGGTTCATCTAGTATATACAGAGTATTACCTGTATCTCGCTTAGAAAGTTCTTCACTTAACTTTACTCGCTGGGCTTCACCTCCTGACAATGTCGTAGCCTGCTGTCCTAGTGTAATATATCCAAGCCCTACTTCTTGAAGAGTCTTAAGCTTGCGATAGATCTTAGGAATACTCTTAAAGAATTCTATCGCCTCGTCTACAGGCATATCTAATACATCAGAGATTGACTTACCCTTAAACATGATTTCAAGAGTCTCTCTGTTATATCTTCTACCTACACAAGATTCACAATCCACATATACGTCCGGCAAAAAGTTCATCTCAATTAACTTCTTTCCACCTCCTTCACAAGTTTCACATCTTCCTCCTTTGACATTAAAAGAGAATCTACCAGGTTTATAGCCTCTGATTTTTGATTCTGGTAAATCCGCAAACAACTTACGGATGGGGTCAAAAAGCTTAGTATATGTGGCAGGATTAGATCTTGGAGTTCTTCCAATTGGAGATTGATCAATCTCTATAACTTTATCAACGTTGTCAATTCCTTCTATCGATTTATATGGCAGTGGTCTCTGACTACTTTTATAAAAATGAGCTCTAAGTATGGGATATAGGGTTCCATTAATTAATGAAGACTTCCCACTCCCTGATACCCCAGTAACACAAGTAAAAGTCCCCAATGGAATCTTTAAATCTTTACCTTTAAGATTGTGTCCTATCGCACCCTTGAGAATGATAGTATCTCCATTCCCCTTCCGAGGTTTTTTATTGAATGGAATCTCTTCTCTGTGCGCTAAATAAGAAGCCGTAATTCCTTCTTTATCCGAGAACTCTGAAGGAGCTCCCTGATTGATAACCGCACCTCCATTTACCCCAGCTCCCGGACCTAAATCTATTAGATAATCAGAAGCAAGCATAATGTCTTTGTCATGCTCCACGACTATTACGGTATTCCCTATTTCGGATAAATCCTTTAGAGATTTAATTAACCTCTGATTGTCTCTTTGATGTAGCCCTATACTGGGTTCATCCATGACATATGTTATTCCAGTCAACTGAGAACCTATCTGGGTTGCTAAGCGAGTTCTCTGTGACTCTCCTCCTGATAAAGTTCGGGTAGGCCTATGTAAATTGAGATAATCCAATCCAACCTGCAGCAGGAAGTCCAACCTATATTTTATTTCCATGATTACATCCTTAGCGATCATGTTCTGTCGATCGTCCAGATGATTGGTTAAATCCTCAAACCACTCGCTCAACTCAGATAAATCCATGATAGCCAACTCACCAATGTGCTTGTTAGCCAGCTTAAAATGTCTTGATTCTTTTTTAAGGCGATAACCTTCACATTCAGAACATGTAACTATAGTTAGAAAATCTGAAGCCCAATTCCTAATTCTTTCAGAGCTGGTATCCTTATACCATCGTTGAAGCATGGTAATTAACCCATCTTCTAAGATATTATGATTGTAGTCCGATAGAGTTCTTTGGGCTTTGATGCTCTTCTCAATTTTTCCATTGAGGATGATTTCCATTGCCTTGGGAGGGATATTCTTAATTGGTGTAGATAGGGTGAACTTCTGCTCATTAGCTAACTTTCTGAGTTGCTTGAATGTAGTATTATCACGTGTCTCACCAAGTGGAACTATGCCTCCCTTATTAATACTCAGCGTATCATCAGGTATGACTTTTTCTAAATCCACTTCGTTTAACTGGCCTAAACCATTACAATGAGGGCATGACCCATAAGGGCTATTAAATGAAAAAGTATTAGGAGAAGGTTCTTCATATGACAAACCAGTATCAGGACACATGAGTTGATTACTATATGGCTGCATTTTATTCGTTTCTAAATCATATACCTGAACAAAATTATCGCTCAATTTAAAAGCCACACTTAATGAAGAAGCAATACGCTCACGTTTATCTACCCCAACCTTAATCCGATCAACGACTATCTCGATATCATGAGTTTTGTATCTATCGACTTGCATGCTTGGAACAAGGTCACATATCTCTCCGTCAACTCGAACCTTAGTATATCCTTTCTTACGCATCTGCTCGAATAGTTCTCTGTAATGTCCTTTTCTCGCTCTAATCAGAGGAGCCAAAATCATTACTTTCTTTCCATCATAATCTGATAATAAGTTTTGAATGATCTTTTCCTCAGAGTATTTGACCATTCGCTTACCAGTATTGTAAGAGTATGCCTCCCCTATACGAGCATATAAGAGTCTCAAAAAATCATAGATCTCAGTTGTCGTTCCTACTGTCGATCGAGGATTCCATCCTGTAGTTTTTTGTTCTATTGAGATTACAGGACTAAGTCCTTCAATTTTTTCTACATCTGGCCGATCCATCTTTCCCAGGAACTGCCTAGCATAGGATGAAAAAGTTTCTAAATATCTGCGCTGACCCTCTGCGTATAAGGTATCAAATGCAAGAGAAGATTTACCACTACCACTGATGCCAGTTATAACTACCAGTCTATTTCGAGGGATATTAACATCAATATTCTTAAGATTATGCTCTCTGGCACCAATGACTTGTATATACTGTTCTTCCACTTAAGACTTATATTCTCATAATCAGCTTACTAACTATAGTAGATATCTTTTGTTCAACTTGCTGAGCAACATCAATAACCTCCTGGTGAGTAACCTTTCTGATAGCAGAAATCGGGAAGCACTTGTTAGTAACTGCGGTTAGCACACATGATGATAACTCCATATGTCTAGCAACCAATATTTCCGGAATTGTTGACATTCCAACAACTGTAGCACCAATTATATGAAGATAATTGTACTCCGCTTTAGTTTCTAGATTAGGGCCTGGAAGTCCTCCATATACGCTATTGTGCAGATTTATCTTATTTTCTTGAGCGATCTCATGACAGAGCTCAATTAATTTGGGATTATAAGCATCTGTCATATCTGGAAACCTTGGACCTAATCTATCGTCATTTGGACCCAATAGGGGATTATTGTAATGTAAATTGATATGATCATTAACTACTGTAATATCTCCAGCTTCATAATCTTCGTGGATACCTCCTGTTGCACTAGCGATTAAGAGATAAGAAACCCCAAGAAACTTAAACACCCTAATTGGTAAGGTTACCTCTTGCATATTATATCCCTCATAATAATGATACCTACCATTTTGCGCTATTACTTTCTTTCCATTTAGCTCTCCGTAAACTAATTGTCCAGCATGACCCTTGACCGTTGCTGGTGGGAAGTTTGGTATAACACTGTAGGGAATTATATGCTTTACCTCTATTTGGTCGGTAAAGTTCCCTAATCCTGTACCTAACACAATTGCAATATCAGGCTTATCCTTAATGATCGATTTGATGTATTTAGTAGATTCAACAATCTGGTTATAATAACTAACTGTCATGCTCGGTATATGTACTTCTATTTATAATTATGCTGCTAAATTAAGCTTATAGTTTTAGTCCCTTAGGACTGCTTGACTGGCATTCATAAATATTCGTCGTCCACTCACTTAAAATGCCTATATTTGCACTCGATTTGAGGAAAGGGGACTTTAGGTTCCCTTTTTTTTTTTAAAATTTAATCGATGATAGAAAGACTATTGTCAGAAGCACTGACTACTAAGTTTACTGAAGAAGATTACAGAGACTATTATCTCATTGATATTGTTGTTAAGAAGAGTGATAAGGTAGAGGTTTATATCGACTCAGATATTAACTTGAGCATCCGAAATTGTCAAAGAATTAGTAGGTACTTAGAGCACTTGATAGAAGAGAATGGCTGGTTAGGAGAAAAGTATACATTAGATGTTTCTTCACCAGGTGTCGATAGACCGTTAAAATTTAAACGTCAGTACAAGAAAAACATCGGTCGTATGATTCGTATCATGATTGATGAAGAAGAGACAATTGAAGGCAGATTGAAAGAAGTACAAGAAGATCAGATAATGATTTCTATTGGTAAGAAAGAAGAAGAGATCAATCTGAAGTTTGACAAAATTAGAAAAGCTAAAATACTCGTAAGTTTTAAATAGAGCTTGATGAACTTAATTGAGACATTTTCAGAATTTAAAGCGGGCAAGAATATCGATCGCCCGACAATGGTTAGAGTCCTTGAAGACGTCTTCAGAACTCTAATAAAAAAGAAATATGGCACAGATGACAATTTCGATGTCATTGTGAATACAACTAATGGTGACTTAGAGATCTGGAGGGTACGAGAGATTGTGCCAGATGGTGAGGTTACAGATGATAGAGCACAGGTGTCTATTACCGATGCACTCGAGATTGATGAGGATTATGAAATAGGTGAAGAGTGTTATCAAGAGCTTGAATTAGCAGAATTTGGCCGTAGATCTGTTATGGCTGCTCGTCAGACTTTAATCTCCAGAATCATGGAGCTTGAGAAAGATGAGATCTTCAAAAGATACTCCGATCGAATCGGAGATATAGTAGTTGGCGAGGTACATCAGATATTGAAAAGAGAGATGCTTATTATAGATGATGCCACTGGAAACGAACTCGTTCTACCAAGGAATGAAATGATTAAAGGTGACTTCGTCAGGAAAGGTGATATGGTTAGGGGGATTATCAAGCGTGTAGATATGAGAAACAATAATCCAGCTGTTCTCATGTCAAGAACTGATAATAACTTCTTAGCAAAATTGATGGAGCAAGAAGTTCCTGAAATTGAAGATGGTCTTATAACGATTAAAAAAATCGTTAGAATTCCAGGAGAAAGAGCTAAAGTAGCAGTAGAATCTTACGACGATAGAATCGATCCAGTGGGTGCTTGTGTAGGTATGAAGGGTAGTAGGATTCACGGAATCGTTAGAGAATTGAAGAATGAGAATATTGATATTGTTAATTATACCAACAATATTAACCTATTCATCCAACGATCTCTTACGCCTGCTAAGGTGACAAGTATTAAGTTAGATGATGAATCTAAGACGGCTTCCGTATTTTTGAAACCAGATCAAGTTTCCTTAGCTATAGGTAGAGGAGGAAGCAATATCAAATTGGCGAGCAAGCTTACGGAATTTGAAATAGATGTGTATAGAGACACAGATGAAGAAATAGATGATGTAGACTTAGATGAGTTTACAGATGAAATTGAAGAGTGGATCATCGATTCACTTAAGTCAATAGGCTGTGATACAGCTCGGAGTGTGCTACATTTGAGTAAAGAAGAGTTAATACGTAGAACCGATCTTGAAGAAGAGACGATTACAGACGTGCTCAAAATTCTCAGTGACGAATTTGAAGATTAATTTATTAAGCGAACAGAAAGGATAAACTTTAGAGTTATATATGTCAAAAAGGCTAGTAAAAGTTGCCAAAGAGTTGAATGTGGGTACATCTACAATAGTAGAGTACTTAATTAATAATGGGTTTGATATTGACAACAAACCTACAGCTAAGGTTACGGATGAAATGTATTCTAAGCTGTTAGAGGAGTTCAGTAATTCTAAAGAAGAAAAGTCTAAGGCTGATCAATTGATTATTGGCTCAAGAGCAGCAGAAGAGTTAGAGCCTCCTAAGCCTGCAGCTGTTGTTCTACCACCACCTCCTATACCTCCTGTAGAAGTCAAAGTTGAAAAGCCAAAACCAGAGCCCGTTGAAAAGCCTAAGGAAGTTAAAGTTGAGGCACCAAAAATGGGTTTGAAGGTCGTTGAAAAGATCGATCTCGATAAAGCTAAAAAGCAAAAGCCGAAGTCTGCTCCAGAGCTTGAGCCTAAACCAAAAGTAGAGGTTAAGCCTGAAGAGCCTAAACCAGTATCAAAAGTAGAAACTAAAAAGAAGGAAGCTCAAAAAGCACCTTCCGACGAAATGGTGAGAGCAGCAACTCCACAATTACAGGGCCTTAAAATCATGGGCAAGATTGATACAAACAAGCTTGCTAAAAGACCGAAGAAATCCGATAAGACAAAAGAAGAGGCTAAAAAGAAAGAAGATCAAGCATCAGAAGACAGAAAGAAAAGAAAGCGTAAACGTAAAAAGGTCATTACCAATACAGGAGAAGATCGTAGAAGTGATAATCAAGGTGGTCGTAAAGGAGATAATAGAAGAGGTGGCCGAAATGATGAGGTCAAAGAAGTCTCCAAAAAAGAAATTGAAGAGAAGATCAAAGCGACAATGGCTCGGATCAAAGGCGGCAAATCAAACAAGCGCCAGAAAATCCGTAGAGATAGTCGTGTAGAGAAAAGAGAAAAACAAGAAATACTCGAAAACGAAGGACAAACAGAAACAATTCAGCTTACCGAGTTTATTTCCGTATCTGAATTAGCAAGCCTTTTAGATATACAAGCAACCGATATTATCATGTCTTGTATGAATATGGGTGTGATTGTTTCAATCAATCAGAGATTAGATGCAGAAATAATTGAGCTCATAACTGACGAATACGACAGAGAAATAGAGTTCATCAGTGCAGAAGCTGTAGATGAAGATCAAGAAGAGATTGTTGATGACCCGTCAGACTTAGAACGAAGGGCCCCTATCGTTACAGTAATGGGTCATGTTGATCACGGTAAGACATCTTTATTAGATTATATCCGTAATGCCAATGTTGCTAGCGGAGAGGCTGGTGGTATTACACAGCATATTGGTGCCTACGAAGTCAAGGTTGATGGAAAAAAAGTAACTTTCTTAGACACTCCTGGTCACGAGGCATTTACTGCGATGAGAGCCAGAGGTGCTAAAGTTACTGATGTTGTAATTATCATCATTGCTGCTGATGATAGAATCATGCCTCAAACCAAAGAGGCAATAAGCCATGCACAAGCTGCTGGAGTCCCTATGATTTTCGCCATAAACAAGATAGATAAAGATGGTGCTTCACCAGATAGAATTAAGCAGGAACTTGCAGGTATGAACCTACTCATTGAGGAATGGGGCGGTCAATATCAATCACAAGATATCTCAGCGACGACAGGTTTAGGTATCGATGAGCTATTAGAAAAAATCTTGTTAGAGGCCGAAGTCTTAGACCTTAAAGCGAATCCAAATAGAAATTCTATTGGAACAGTTATCGAAGCCTCATTAGATAAAGGACGGGGATACGTTACTAAGATGTTAGTTCAGACTGGTACGATGTCTATAGGTGATGTAGTAGTAGCTGGAGGTGCTTCTGGAAAGGTTAAAGCCATGTTCAATGAGCGTGGAGAAAGACTTAAAAAAGCAGGGCCTTCAACCCCAATCCTACTTTTGGGATTAAATGGTGCCCCTCAAGCCGGTGAAAAGTTTAAAGTCGTTGATTCTGATCAGGAAGCACGACAAATCGCCGCTAAACGACAACAAATTGATAGAGAACAAACAAACCGAGCTAACAAACGTATTAGTTTAGATGAGATTGGACGCCGATTAGCATTAGGCAGCTTTAAGGAGCTGAACCTTATTGTTAAGGGTGATGTCGATGGATCTATTGAAGCCCTGTCTGATTCATTGATAAAACTAAGTATCGAATCGGTACAGGTTAATGTCATTCACAAGGCTGTAGGTCAGATCGCCGAGTCAGATGTACTTCTTGCATCAGCATCGGATGCTATTATCGTTGGATTCCAAGTACGTCCATCTAGTGGGGCGCGTCATCTGGCAGAAAAAGAAGGGGTAGAAATCAAGACGTACTCTATTATCTATGAAGCTATCGATGAGATCAAGAGTGCTATAGAAGGCATGCTTGAACCAACAAAAGAAGAAAAACTGATGGGTGAGGTTGAAGTTCGAGAGACATTCAAGATTAGTAAGGTTGGTACCATTGCTGGTTCGTTTGTCACCTCAGGAATAATCACCCGTAACTCATTAATTAGAGTTATTAGAGATGGTATCGTAATGTTCCCTAACAAGCAAGGTCAAGTAGGAGAGATAGCGGCCCTCAAACGATTTAAAGATGATGTCAAAGAGGTTAAGAAAGGCTTAGAATGCGGTGTCCTTGTTAAAAATTACAATGATATCAAAATCGGTGACATTATAGAAGCATACGAAATTGTAGAAATTAAACAGACTCTGGATTAAAAAGAAAGCAGAGCTCAAGTCCTATTTAGATGAATTGGTCAATGAATATAATCGGCCAGACTTTATTGACAAAGATCCAATTTCTATTCCGCATAAGTTTAGCAAACTTCAGGATATAGAGATCAGTGCTTTTTGGGTTGCCATGCTTTCCTGGGGGCAACGTACCACTATAATCAGCAAAGCTAATGAGCTGATGGCGATGATGGATATGGCGCCCCATGATTTTATATTGAATCATAGCCCAAAGGATCTAAAACCACTAGTACAATTCAAACATCGGACCTTTCAGCCTGATGATACCCTTTACTTTATAGATTTCTTCAAACGCTACTATAACCATAATGACTCATTAGAATCTGCATTCTTTTCTGCTACAACAGATGTTAAAACCGCTTTGAGTCAATATCACAATCGATTCTTTGACATCGATTATGCTCCTAAACGTACTAAAAAACATGTCTCTACTCCAGTCAGAAAAAGTTCCTGCAAACGACTGAACATGTTTTTACGTTGGATGGTACGATCAGATGATAGAGGGGTTGATTTCGGACTATGGAAATCCATCAAACCAGCTGAGCTGATGATTCCTTTGGACGTACACGTATTTAAAGTGGCTCAACAACTAAAACTGTTGAAAAGAGATAAAGCAGATTGGAGCGCAGTGGAAGAACTAACTGCGAATTTAAGGCGGTTAGATTCATACGACCCTGTCAAGTATGACTATGCACTATTCTCTATTGGAGCTGAAAAAAGAACTATTACACCTTTATGATTTTGACCTTAGTAATCTTATCAGATGAACCATTGATAGAACTGAAATAAAAAAATCGATAACTAACATTTGCATCTTCTATATGATACAGACCATACGTATCCTTACTTTGTTTATGCCTTGAAGAATGAGATCGAATCACTTGAGGATTATTTAGAGATTTCATCCAATTCTGGATATAGAACTTTGCCTCACTCTTAGTTAAAAATTGTAGTTCTCGATCAACTTGAATCTCGACTTTATGATCGAGATTATCTAAGAGAATATCTATTTGACCACTTAGAGTAAAAGATGTGGTTAGTGTAAAAAGAGCACAAAAAAAACTTATCATTTCTTACGGATTTATCGTTAAATCACTAATAAGTAGATATACTCCAGCTATAAGGTGAGTGTTGGTTACTGAATAAACTCACAGCATTCATAATTTATTGTTATCTCATAATTATTAACCTAAATCATATCTTGCATCTGTCATTATGAATAAAGGAATATGAATCATAAGAAAACACTATTGGCCATTCTCGATGGATGGGGATTAGGTGAAAAACCAGAAGTGGATGCGATAGCACAAGGAGATACTCCCTACTATGATTATCTCATGTCTAATTATCCAAATTCCAAACTTATTACTCACGGTTCCGAGGTTGGTCTTCCATTTGGACAAATGGGTAATAGTGAAGTAGGCCATCTCAATATCGGCGCAGGGCGCATAGTTTATCAAGAGTTGGCTCGTATAAACAAAGCGATTAGTGATAATACTTTACTGAATGAGAAAACTATTCAGAATGCTATATCCTACGCAAAAAAGTTTAACAAACCAGTACACTTCATAGGCTTACTATCTGATGGTGGTGTTCACGCACATATCGAACACATGATTGCTCTGATTAATGGTTTTAAATCAGAAGGTATTGACGATTTACGCATTCATGCGTTCTTAGATGGGCGCGATACAGATCCTAATGGTGGAGCTGATTATTTAAATAGGTTGATACATGGTACTTCAGATTCAGATCCCTCTATTGTATCTGTCATAGGCAGATATTATGCTATGGATCGGGATATGCGCTGGGAACGTATTCAGAGAGCGTACGGCTTAATAGTGAATGGTAAAGGTGTTAAGACAGATGATATAATCTCTACAGTACGAGCATATTACAACGAGGATATCACCGATGAGTTTATGGAGCCTATTATACTTGATAGTTCTAAAATCATTCAAGAAGGTGATGTCGTATTTTTTATAAACTTCAGAACCGATCGTCCTCGAGAGTTGACCATGGCCCTCACTCAACAAGATCTCCCTGAATATGATATGAAAACTCTTGACCTTTATTTTGTCACAATGACCGAATACAATCAAGAGTTCAAAGATCTCGACGTAGTATTTACTAAAAACTTACTACCTAAAACACTTGGAGAGGTATTATCTGAAGCTGGTAGGAGGCAGGTAAGAATCGCAGAAACGGAGAAGTATCCACACGTCACCTTTTTTTTTAATGGAGGGAGGGAAGCGGTCTTCGATGGAGAACATAGAATTATGGTTCCTTCTCCTAAGGTTGCCACATACGACTTGCAACCCAAAATGAGTGCGGTCGAAATAACAAATCAAATCTGCGCATACATTGACTCTGACATTCCTGATTTTATTTGCCTTAATTATGCTAATGCCGATATGGTGGGACATACTGGTGATTTCGAAGCTGCAAAAATTGCAGTGACCACTGTGGATCAATGCTTGAAAAAACTGATTAACACTGCTCTAGAGCAAGATTATCATATCATAGTAATAGCTGATCACGGCAATAGTGATTATATGATTAATGAGGATGGCAGTCCTCATACAGCTCATACCACTAATCTTGTCCCCGTAATATACGTGGCTACAGATGTCGAAGAAATAACAGTATCTAATGGTAAACTTGCGGATATAGCTCCAACATTACTATCACTTATGGATATTAAGATACCAGATGATATGACCGGAAATATTTTAGTCTCATGATCAAGTATAAAAACATATATGTCGCCGCAACCAATCAACATGTTGGCAAAACTACCAGCACACTGGGGCTTGTCTCTTGCATGTTACAAAGAGAAATTAACGTAGGCTACTGTAAACCTGTAGGACAAAAATTTCTAGATTTAAAAAATCTCTATGTCGATAAGGACACTCTATTGTTTGCGGACTTAATCAAATTTGATATCAATCCTGATTATCATAGTCCTGTCGTTCTTCCTGGTAAATTAGTGCGAGACTATATAGATAAACCTCAAGATCATGATTTCTATCAAAGAGTAGCTAATGCCCGAAAAGTATTGAATCAACATCATGAGTTAACCATATTCGAGGGTACTGGGCATCCAGGCGTAGGGAGTGTTGTGGGCCTTTCGAATGCAGAAGTCGCACATGCCTTACAAGCATCCGCTGTCATGATATTAGAGGGAGGCATTGGTAGCACTATTGATAAGTTTCATATGTGTAGTGCTGTTTTTAACCAACGAGGTGTACCGATTATTGGGGTAATTATTAATAAGATTAGACCAGATAAAATAGAAAAGGTTAAATATTTCTTAAATCGATATTTTGATTCAATTAATATCCCAATTCTTGGTTTTGTGCCTTATGATGAAAATTTAGCTTACCCGCTCATGAGTACTGTAGCTAATAGTATAAAAGGAAATGTTGTTGAAAATGCAGATTGCCTCGATACTAATAGGGTAGAAAATATATTATCAGGATCCTCAGTAGATCTAAAAGAACTAAATGAGTATCAAAATAATCTTATCGTAGCCAGTACACGCACAATTGATCGAGCTGTTAGCCGAATTAATAATTACTCTATATCTAATGATGTTAAAGAATCTTCAGTATCAGGAGTAATTATAACCGGGGAGGGTGATATTTCAATGGAGGTATTGGACTTTGTTAACAAGCATAGAATGCCTCTAATTAGAACTAACTTCGACACTTTCGGGGTTGTTATTAATATATCTAAAATAGAGGTAAAAATTAATCGTCATACTCCATGGAAAATACAACGGGCTATAGAACTCATTAATTCAAACGTCGACCTGAATCAGATCCTACGTCCTATATAGAAGCATTTAAATCGGGTTAAATAGAAAAGCAGACTTGTAAGAAGTTTGCTTTTTTACATTTCAGCCATGACCGACCTAATCTCATTTCGTTACAATTAGGTATTCTTAGGAATTATCAGATCAGCTAATTTCGATTGTACAAAGGTATCTCACGAAAACAGATTATTATTGTGATAATCTTTAATATTGTGCGAATAGTAATTTTGATTATTTCAATATCAATTTTTGTAATACCTTGTTAATCAATTAAATATATAAAGAAGTATGTGTATTTTCGTGCAAAAATAGCATTGGGCTTATCCTTGATATAAGGACAAACCCAATACTGAATTGATCATGGTTGATTACACTTCGTCCATATCATGCGTGATGATAAAATTTGAATCTCTCATTGTTAATGTTAGAAAAGGTTAAACAATATGAGTCAAAGTTTACACATAGCTATTTAAATTAAAATGTACACACCCTAATTTTTATATACGTTTATTAATTACACATTTTGAATAGATAGATTCTATAATCATCTAATTATTAATTTATTATGAAAAGCTTGTAAAGCAATAATTAACATATTGTAAAGTCTATTATGTACATGTTATATGAGTTAGTCAGGATAATAGTGGACAGTCTCGATATTAAAAAAACAGATTGGCATCTTGCGATTGATCAAATAAATGTCCGTAATAAAGAGATACAAACGAAGACCAGGTCTAAAGACAAGGAAGGAAGAATACTTGGTAGCCCAAGAATTGGGATATCAAGAGAAGCAGGATCCCAATTATAGACGCTATAAACGACAAACTAAGAATTTCTTGTTCGAGATGATTCTCAGATATAGTCCTGAAAAAACCAAGATCAGTTTCCAAAAAGCCTACTATCAAACTCAGAAACTCTTTGATTTTTTTACATACTTAGAGGTCTTGGTAATTCCGGTATGGCATTGAGATTAGCCAAGCAATTGGTAAGAACTTGTAAGTATTACTATTTCAATGAAATGATCTTTGAACTTAGTAGATATTTAGGTAGATACTATTCTAACAATGAGCTTAATGTGAAACAAGCCAATGAATTCTTCAGCCAGGCAGAAGAGGCTCTCAAACTCATAGACTTGGAATTTAAAATCGAACATGAATACTCTGAATATGTAAATCATTTCATAAATAATAAAAGCATCAAACCTATAAAAGGATTAGAAGCACTAGAGGCTCTCAAGACTTTTGACAATCCAAGCGATCATTCTATTGATTCATTTAATTATCAACTATTCTATTATAGGCTGGGGACTCTGGGTGCTGAAGAAGCAGGGGACTTTCGCAAACCCTTTTATTCGCGTCTAAAGGCTATGATTATTTTCAAGCCTTACATTTTGACCATGGAACGGCTAAAATTATTTTCATGTCTACTATGGCTCAATATTATCTCAAGCTGTGCCAATTAGCCCAAGCTAGGAGCATAGTAGTTGACACTCTAATTCTTCAGAAAAAAGGAAAAACCAATTGGTTTATATCTAAAAAATTCCTCGTTCAAATTGAAATACACAGTAAAAACTATAACTCTGCTTTATAGCACTATTTAGAAATATTTAACCATAAAAACCTGAGGAATATCCCCGAGGATATACAGAGTACCATTAAACTTATAGGAGCCTATTTAGAATTTATACGCCTGACCAATGAAATAACTATTGGTCCTGTCCCAACCAGATTTAGGATCAATCGATTCGTTAAAGTAGTACCTAAATTCAGCGCTGATAAAAGAGGAATGCGTATTCCTCTAATCATAGTACAACTACTCTATAATATCTATGATAAGAATTATTACGCTATAGAGAACAGAATCTTTGTCTTGAAAGATTATTGCAGTAGAAATCTCATGAGGAAAAGTGAAAACTTTCGATCCAACTGCTTTATAAAAATGCTATTACTCATGCCTACAAATAGCTTTAATCCTATAGCCGCAAAGAGAAAAACTAATAATCTTCTTCGACGTCTATCAGAAGTTCCCTGTGAACTATCTAACCAACCCTCAAAAGTAGGGGTCATCCCATATGAAGACTTATGGGCCATCATTCTGAAGTATCTATAAGCCCCTAAAAGGCGTAGGAAGATGAAGTACGATTTTACTCAAAGATGATTACGCCGTTAGCCATCATTTTGAGTTCCATTTTAGGTTCGGTAATAGCGGCAATTTCTTCTTCTGACGCTCCTTCGTCTTCTGCATAATGCCTTAACTCATCAACTGGGGTGATGGTATTGCTTAAAACACCAGAAACAATTACGCTTTTGCCTGAAACATCCTTAGGTACAAAAAATCCATAATCTTTAAATTTTACAAATATATTTTCATCAGTGTTGTCAACTACATTCATCCAACACCCTTTGGCCTGACAAACAGACTCTATAGTCCCCTTAATCTTTACAATTTTCTCATCACCATCTTCAAGATCCACTATACTTTTAGATATGCCTATGGCATTAGTAGATCCAATCTTATCTCCGAAATATATTTTGCCATCGACCACTTCTTTTGGAGATTTAGAATTGCATGAGAGCACTATAATGGCAACAATAATATATAGATATATTTTCATCTGTTTTTTTTTATCAAAAATACAGGGTATTAGTATTTCATGGGCTATTTCTATTTGATTCAAAAAACATTACTTTTGCGCTCCATTTTTGGAAAAATTCTTAACATAATTTTTTAATGAGACAATATGAAGTCACTTTCATCGTCGATCCCGTTCTGTCAGGCGATGAAATCAAATCGACAGCTAAGACTTATGAAGACATGCTCAAAACTGAAGGAGCAGTCATCGTAAATATCAATGATATGGGTCTTAGACAATTAGCCTACCCGATCAACAAGAGATCTTCGGGTATATACTTTTGTACAGAGTTCCAGGTAGAGAATGGCTCAATGATCTCTAAATTAGAGTTAGCATTAAGAAGAGATGAGCGCATCATGAGATTCTTAACTGTAAAACTTGACAAGTATGGTGTAAAGTATAACGAGGACAAAAGAAACGGTCTAATCGGAAAAGTACAGAAACCAGAAAAGAAAAGTGCAAAGAAAGATTCCCGTAAGCCTGAACCTAAGAAAGTTGTTAAACCTGCCCCAGCTCCTGTAGTGGTACAAAAAGAAGAATAATAATGGCATCTAGAGACGATATAAAGTTCTTAAGTAATCCTAACATTGGATCAAAGAAGAAGAAGTACTGTAGATTCAAAAAATATGGTATTAAGCATATTGATTATAAGGATCCTGACTTCTTATTACAGTTCATTAATGAACAAGGTAAATTGTTGCCAAGAAGAATCACAGGTAACTCATTAAAGTATCAAAAAAGAGTGGCTATTGCTGTGAAAAGAGCAAGACACTTAGCGCTACTACCTTACGTAGCAGATTTATTGAAATAACTTTTAAAATTTAAGATAATCATGGAAATTATTCTATTAAAAGATATGGGTACACTCGGTGACAAGTACGAAGTGGTACAGGTTAAAAATGGTTACGGTAGAAATTATCTTATACCAAAAGGTTTAGCAGTAATTGCTAATACACCAAACATGAAAAAACTTGACGACATCATAGCTAAAGAAACTGCGGCGGAAGAGGCAAGAGTTGATGAGTTCAAAGCGATGATTGAAAAACTTGCAGGGCAAACAATTAAAATAGGTGTGAAAGCAGGAACAAGTGGAAAAATATTTGGTAGCGTGACCAGCATTCAAGTTGTTAATGCCATCAAAGAGCAATTCAAACTCGAGATACCTCGTAAGAAAATTATTCTACCAGAAGAATTGAAAGAAATAGGAACTTACTTAGCTGAGATCGTACTACACGATCAAGCTAAGGGTAAAATGACATTAGATTTAGTTCAGGAGTAATTTCCTCAATTAAACCTAATTATAAGAAGCATGATCGTCTGTAGATAATCATGCTTTTTTAATTTCAATAGCTACAAGTATGTCCATAAGTCTTTAACCAGGTCTCATGCTCCTTATAATTAGGCATAACAGATTCAACTAAGCTCCAATATTTGGCACTATGATTGAACTCTTTGAGATGTGCTAATTCATGTACGAATACATAGTCCTGTACTTCGAAAGGAGCTAATAAGGTTCTCGTAGATATATTAATGTTACCGCTGGATGAACAACTCCCCCAGTTACTTTTATTATTCTTTAACCTCACTCTTTCAATGCACTCTTGGAAAAACTGATCATTCAGTTCAGCGATTCTATGAGTCACACGCAATAGCTGATCTTGGCCCACTATACGAGAAACCAGTGATTCGATAGTTTTACTTCTTTTATGCTTCTCTTTGATTGTGTTATTGTATTTGATCTCAATGGTGTCATGGTCAATCAATCGAGCCATAGAAGTCTTTCGTTCTTGAGACAATAATTTCAATTGATAAGTCTTATTAGGAAGATTGACTAAATCTCCATTTTGATACTCTTTGACCAGGAATCTCTTTTTAATCTCTGGATGAGCATACAGCTGTTGGGATATCCAATTAATTGCCCAAGCCCTAAATGGCTTTTTCAATACAGTGCCCCCAATTATTGGAACCCGAAGAATTACCTTATCCTTATTTATCGCAACGCGATTACTTTTACGCCATTCTTGAACTATACGTACAGGTATCTCAATCCCGTTTACCCTCCAGATCGTATCAGTAGTTTTAGCCATATTTGGCTTCGAAACTCTTTATAACATCACATAAGGTACTAACACCTTCAAGAGGCATAGCATTATAAATCGATGCTCTAAATCCTCCTACTGAGCGATGACCTTTGATACTCATACATCCCGCATCTGCAGCTAGATCAATGAATGATTGCTCCAAATCTCGCTTCTTAATCAAGAAGGTAACATTCATAAGAGAGCGATCCTCTTGATCAACAGGACTATAGAACAAATCACTCTTATCCAATGTACTATATAATAAATTAGCTTTCTCTTGACTAATCTTTTGCATATTTACTACGCCCCCATGAGCCTTAACCCAGCGCATAGTCAACATACTCACATATATGGCAAATACTGGTGGAGTGTTAAACATGGACGACTTCCCAATATGAGTTTGATAATCCAACATAGTTGGAACTTCTCGACTTTGGCCATTCATCATATCCTTGTTTAACAGGACTAAAGTAGTTCCTGCAGGTCCCATATTCTTTTGAGCTCCAGCATAGATCATCCCATATCTATCAACATCAATAGGTTTACTAAATATATTAGATGACATATCTGCTATGAATGGAACCTTAGTATCTGGTAAAGCATGATATTCGGTTCCAAATATGGTGTTATTCGATGTGATATGAAGGTATTTCAGATCTTCAGGAATATCATATCCTTTGGGGATATAAT
>CACLQQ010000031.1 GCA_902609095.1 uncultured Bacteroidota bacterium
TCTGAGGCAGCATGCATTCTATGGTTTGACTACTGATCAAACTTTACAACTGCTGAAGATTTATGATCTAAGTGTTCCATCAGTTCATAGTAATATTTCGACCTTGAGAGATGGATTTAATGAGTTTTTAGAAGGCATAGCAGCCATTCAATGTCAATATGCGGTGGTGCCTGCTTTGTTAAATCCAGCAGACCGTAACAGTGCCGATGCATATAAAAGTTTGGCAGATGAATTCAATTCTTATGGCGAAAAGATGAGCTCCTATGGAATGACATTGGCCTATCACAATCATGGATATGAGCACATTAGCTATGACGGAAGAATGGGGCTGGATATACTAATATCTCAGACTGATCCAGAGTTGGTACAATTTGAACTAGATTTATTCTGGATGAAAGCGGCAGGACAGGATCCTGTAGCGTATCTCAATAAATATCCTGGTAGATTCAAACTCATGCATCTAAAAGATTCTACAAAGGAATTCAGATTCAGTGGAGATGGCTCGACTCCAGACCAATGGATGGCTGGTTTCCCATTGATGTCAGACCCTGGTGACGGTGTCTATAACATTGATAAAATGATACAAGCTGGATTAGATTCTGGTGTAGAACATTTCTTCTTAGAGCGAGATTTGGCCCCTCAACCCGAAACCACCTTGAATAACTCTTTTAATTATTTAAGTAAGCACCTGAGAGGATAATCATGAGTAGAATAAGCTAACTAAACCTATTACAAACTAAATAAATGGCTCAAATAATAGATCTGATAAAACCGATAGAATACAATGCTGGTGACCCTCGATTCATGAAGGTCAAAATCAAACATAAACCACATCGTAAGGCAAAGTGGTTGCGCAGACGTTTTGGCCTACCCTTCAAGCTCTTACCCAAAGGTTGAGATGGCTGGGCAGATGATGCCATCAAACATATGGGGGTTCATAACACGACACATATCGATGCACCTTGGCATTATGCTCCTACCTGTGAGTGTGGGTGAGCCAGCGAAAACTATTGATCAGATTCCCTTGGATTGGTGCTATGGCGATGGTATCGTAATTGATATGAAGCATAAAGAAGACTTCTTTGCAATAACAGCTCAGGATATTCAGAATTACCTGTCAGAAAAAGGCTTATCCCTTAAATCTGGTATAATTGTATTGATAAAGACAGGTCGAGACCAACATATGGGTACTAAGAAATTCTTCACCCATGGAACCGGTATGTCTGCCGAGGCCACAGAATGGCTCATCGATTAAGGAATCAAAGTTATGGGAATAGATCAATGGGGTTGGGACTTACCCCTACCCCATATGATTAAGAAAGCCAAAGAGAACAACAATAGAGCGTATTTCTGGGAAGCACACCTCGTTGGAACTCGCAAGGAGTATTGTCATATAGAACAACTCACCAATATAGATGCACTACCTCCCACTGGATTTAAGGTTTGTGTATTTCCAATGAAGATCGTATGAGCCTCGGCCGCTCCAGCAAGAGTGGTGGCTATAGTGGAGTAAATAAATAAGAGTTAAATAGTTGAAACGTATCCACACATATCCAAGACTCATATTTCCCATGAGATATATCTTCACTCTTTGACCGAAGCCTAATCTACTTCATGTCTCTGACAATCCAAACAAAGACTATCAAATTGTAACTTAATCCTGCCTCCATTTATGAAGTGACTAATTCATCTTTAGTGATTAAGTGGAGGTAACTATCCTTATCATTATCTGGCTATACTGAAGATCCCGCTTCCTCACGACATTTCTAACGGGTTAAACTATAAGCCCTTTTTCACTATTTACGTCATAAAAGCAGATTTGGCCAGGCTTATTCCGAAGGTGCCATTCAAAAGCCTTCTCAAGCTGGATTAATATGCCTGCATGTTACCTCACAGCCGCTTCTCTATGGGAGATGACACATATTTAGGAGCCATCATCCTCATATCTTCGGGACTTAATGACAGCGAAAAAGATCCTGTCGCAATCACTTCTGTCTGATTGTCTCCAGAGGCATTCATGCCATAGACGTCTAATCTAATATTATGTGTACCCGGTCCAGCTTCGAGCAATGCTAACACAAAAGCCCTTGCCGATATATTTCAATTACCATAACTAAGCTCTTCATCATCTAAGTCGGGTAAAAAATAATGACACCATGTCGTCCAAACATATATTGGATCCATGTCTGTTAAATCCTCCGTGTAGTGGGTTCTCGTAGATTTGGGTATGTCCCTATACATCCCAAAGCTATATTTATGCTCTACCCTCTGACCGTAAATGTGGAGATCATACATATGATATTTGGGAGCATCTTCTTTTCCATTTCTTAATTTGATATTCGCCAAACTTTGAGCCGCGAATGCTCGAGCATATATCGGACCAGAAGTACTAAATTCACTTTTAAATAGTGAAGGAATTTAATTCTTTAAGGATAGTGCAACAGGTTGATCTGAGAAGACAATCTGACCAACATATTGGCTGTGCACATCGGATGTAATGCCTTGATCTTGCGAATATCCCCGCTTGGTGTCATCGTCATTATTAAACTTTAAGATTACTTAAATAGAAGTTCATAATTACTTTATTCGTAATGTTTTAGTTGAATTAGGTTATTGTGCCTGTAATTGAGTGGGTATTTCACCCAAGCAATTTGGCGCGCTATTTACATATTGATGCTTATTAACTACATAGCTGAAAGAGTTTTTAGCAGTATCACCTTGCAAATCATTGAGATAAATTAGTAGCTGTCCGTTAAAACTACCAGTACTCGTAATAGTCGGTCCCCCCCTATTGCGGTCACCGTGGTAGTATAATCATCTAAGTGATACAATTCGTTAGTAATTGTAATTTCATATCTATCCCAAATAGAGTTATACCGCATTGACCAATTATCAGATCCTGATACTTTATCACCTAAATCTGTGACAACACCAAAAGCTATTTGTCCTGATGGACCGGTTTGAATTTGATATCTGCTACTATCAGTAGAATACCAATAAATTTTATCAGTGGACAGATCATTAGCAAAGGTTGTAACTTGATGGGCCATATAAATACAACCTCCATGTTCTTGGAGCTTAATATAACCACCCCCATATCCGCTTACTGATGATTGAATATTTACGTCGTCAATATTTAACTGCCAATCATCCTCATCAATATCTATGACTAAAGCACCACTCATTCTATTAAAATCTACATACTCCCCATAATTAATTTCCATACCTATATTTTGAGACTGGATATTGGTAGTCCAGATTAATAGGCCCAGTAAAATTGTCTACTTCATATTTTTTTTAATAAGTTCTTTTCGTACTATTCTTAATGTGACTGATTGCTAAGATTACTTTCTATAGATGTGATTCGCTGTATGAGCGTTTAATTCATCTGCATTAACTTATCATTCTCAAGACTAAGTTCTTGTATGTCATTGACTATTGGAGCAATAAATCCGTTAAAATCCAAGGACTGCCTACCACCAAACGATTGTTGTGCCCAACCCTGCCAGTCCACACCGATTAAATCTATTAACTCTTTTACCTCCTGTATTATGAATCCATGCTGCAACTGATCATCAACGTTTTGACTATTACTTTTGATCCCTAATTCTTCAGGATACTCAGATGGACTCTTCCAATAATATTGTACAGACTTAAGGCTGTTAATAAACGCCAAACCTATGGGTGATGGAGCTATTTATTTTTTAATCCAGCAATCCGAAGAAGCATGTATAGTACCATTGCCATCAGTGCCTATGTGTAGTTCATTGACATCTGTATTACCTATAACGGCAATATTATTACCAATGCCAAAGGCATTTTGGCCTATTGTTATTTGATTCATACCATAAGAATCACTCAACTCGACATAGTTCCCAATCATTGTATTTTCAGATCCTGGATTGCGCACATTCCCAATAGAGGAACCAATTACAACACTATTATTAAGCAATGAGTTAAGAGCGATTCCATGAACAGAATTGACACCAATAATAGTGTTCGGATTACCTTTATGTTGGATATCGACTGACTCAGCTCCTAATATTGTATTATCAGATCCGATTAAATCCCTTCCAGCAAAAGTCCCGACAAAAGTATTTCTATCACATGTTTCATTTCTAATACCAGACAAATAACCAAAATAGCTGTTGCTTGATCCAGTAGTATTATCATGACCAGACTTATATCCGAAAAACGAATTTTTTACTTTTATATCATTCAGTATACCTGATTCATAACCAAAGAATGACGATCCATCAGCAGCAGTTCTCGAGCCCGCTCGATAACCAAATAATGCTGTACCATGTACCTCGATTGAATCCAGTGAGCCAGGTCCAGTATCAGTTCCAAAAGCAGCATTGTGACTCCCTTCCTGATTTACATTCCCTGATGAATAACCAAAATAACAATTCTCATTACGTGTTATATTCACCGCCCCACTACTATTACCAAAAAAGGAGTTCCTATATCCAGAGTTATTGTAGAATCCACTTGAATTACCGAAGAATGAGTTGGAACTCCCGCTGGTATTATTACTTCCAGATTTAGACCCTACAAAACAGACGAAGCTAGCTTCAATTGTACTTTTGCCAGCCTCATGACCAATATGAACATTTTGTTGACCACTACTTTGATTGTAACAAACTTTATGACCAATATTTACATTTCTTATAGCATTGCGTAAGTTAATAAGACCCTTGCCCGCTTCATTTCCTATGGATACATTTTCCCATCCTATGCTATTTGCGCCCGCTTGTCTCCCAATAAAAACATTCTGATATCCAGTAAAATTTCGCTCTACCGCTTCATGACCCACAAATGTATTATCATATCCATTGAAATTTGTCTTTACACTATTGACTCCCAAAAAGACATTGCGGACCCCATCAGTTGTAAAAGTATTGATACCAGCTGATCTACCTATTATAACCGATTCATTATCTGCTATCAGCTGCATGTCTATGGTCCCAGTTACCGTAATATTCCCGTCTACCTCCGCTAATGGTAACTGAGCGTTTATATCTGTGATATAAGTCAGTACTGATGATATACAATTAGCAAGTTTGAGAATACCATTTGTAATTCTCCGATAGATTAGACCGGCAGTATTCTTTGCCTCTAATTTTTTCATGAGACTCTTACTGTGAGTGGTCGCAGTGTGATCACTGATATAAAGTTTTGCCGATATTTCTTTAGTTGTAAATTCAGAAGCTATAAGCTGAAGTACTTCTGATTCTCTCGGGCTGATGCCTGATTGGAGCCAATCATGTTTTAGGAGCATTAGTTTTAGATTTAATGTTTTTGATTAGATAGAGATTATGACCAGAGCACATTTGCTCAGCTCCTCTCGATGAATCAAAATTCTGCTAACTCATTGATTATTAGGCTATACGAATGGTGTGGAAATACCTAACCCTATGGGGTAGTTTTACTGCTGAGGACTATTTTTCTGGTAATCTTCGCTGATTTGAGCAGAACTTTTGGTGGGATACTAGCCTAACTCTTCATCTTCTAAAAGATTCAAACATAATATTGTCTCAATGAGAGAAGGGCTATCAGTTCTTCAAAAGTTACTGCCAGTTTCATTTGTCTGGAATCAAACTGAAGAAAAAGACATAGGTTTTATGGCCGAAGAAGTAGCTGAAATAGACAATAGACTTACAACACACAATAAGGATGGTCAAATTCAAGGAGTAAAATATAAGCTGATAACAACTTATTTGGTCAATGCCATCAATGAACAACAAGGATTAATAGAGAATCAAGCAAAACTAATAGAAGCCCTGAGTGCAAAGATTGAAGCTTTATCCAGATAAATCGATATATGTACGGGACTACTCTAAATCCCGAGGGCTAATACCAAATCGCGCCTAAAACTTAGTGGTAAAGTAAAAGTGCCTGCCGATTCCGGTTTGATATCTCACTTCATTCACTGTACTAAACTGACGACTTTTAATTAATTCATAAGCACGAAGCAAGCGTATTTCTAATATGAATTCCACCGGTTTAAAGCCGGTGGTTTTCTTTATGATTCTTACTAATTGTCGACCACTATAACTAAGATCATCCGCTAACATTGCTACTTTATAAAAAGAGTCCTCTATGTGGTCGATTACTAATTCCTTAGCCCAATTAATCAAATCTCACTCTGGACTTAACTCTTTATCCTTGACCTCTAATCTCGATTGACGATTCTCAAGAAAGCTCTTAACCCGTGCTTTATATTCCTCTGAACTGAAAGGCTTGGTGATATAATCATCAATGCCGAGTTGAAAGGCATCCAATTTATCAGACTCGAGAGTCCTTGCAGTTAGCATAATAAAGGGGATATCCCTCCATGCCACATACTGATTAACTTGTTTTCTAAAAGCAAATCCATCCATCTCTGGCATCATGATATCCGAGGATATTAGATCAAAACGTTCCTTAGGTAAGAGTTCGATGACTTCTTTGCCGTTTACTGCTGTAGTACAATTATATGATTTAGCTAATAGTCCTTGTAGATATTGAGACATCTCCTCATTATCCTCAACTATCAGCACTTTAGCCTTATCTCCATCAATACTTATTGGAAGTACTTCTTTAGATAGAATAGGTGATTCTAAGTTCTCAGAATGTTGTATTTCTACGCTTTCTAAAACCTCAATAGGTAGCTCTACATTAAATCAGCTTCCCTGCCCCACCATACTATCAACGTGGATCTTCCCTCCCATCAATTCACAGAGCTCTTTCAAGAAGGCTAAACCAATACCTGTTCCAGATGATTGTGGAGTAATAGAAGATTGATAGTACCGGTCAAAAATCATTGCAATTTCTTCCTGAGGTATTCCTAATCGAGTGTCTGAAACTGAAAATTTCAACAGATTTCGATCCTATGAATTTGAGTCAACTTCGAGGGATACTGTATCACCAGACTAGCTATATTTAATCGTATTAGATATAAGGTTATTTAACACTTTTTCGAGCTTAGATATATCTGACCGTATATTAATTCCAGATGGCAACTCACCAATCATCTGCAATTCTATGTTCCTTTTTTCTTTTAGTAAAAAAAATGAAGAAAATACCCTACCCATAAAGAAGGCCAATGCAAATTCACTGTTCTGAATCTGAAGTTTACCATCATCCAACTTAGTAAGATCCATGATTTCATCGGTCAATGATAATAGCCTCTTACTATTTTTGATGGCCATATCTACATAATTAAGAACATCTATATTTTTAACTTTTTTACTTACATCTGGAAGGGGCGCTAACACCAGCGAAAATGGGGTTCTCAACTCATGATTGATATTATTGAAGAAATCTGTTTTGGCCTTAGCTAATTCTTCCAGATTATCTGCTCGCTGCTTTTCTAATTCAAGCGCCTGTTCTTTTTCTTGTTCTCGTCTTTGGGTACTACTTCGATACCCATAGAACACAGATCCTAATATTGCAAGCAATGCTACTCCGCTTCCCAAAAGCATGTTACGTGTACTATTTTGCTTTTCTATGACTAATTCTCGCCGTGCCAACTCCACTTCCTTCTTTTCAGTTTCGTACTTGGCATTAGCATCTGCTACTTGATCATCTAAGTTGCTCTTATATCTTCTTTTTGCTTGTGCATAAGCCGAATCCAAGCTTTTATAAGCCTCCGCCAATTATCCATTTTGATGATAGAGCTTTGCAAGTACCTCCATATACATTATCTCTGAATAAGAATATTCATGCTTAATATCCAAAAGAAAATTATAATAAAAGATTGCTGAATCAACATTGATATATGAGAAGGCTTCGGCTATGCCTCTCGTTGTTCTTACATAGAGGCCATAATCACCAATTTCAGAGGCAATCTTCTTAACCTGATTTAACATGATTAGAGAGGAGTCAAGCTTATTGACGCAATAAGTATAATACATAGCAGCGGCATTATATGCATATGCCTTAATCTACTTATAATTATATTTCTCAGCGATATCTATTGCTCTAAAGGCATAATCTCGTATTAAAGTAATACTATCATAAACAATAGCTAGATTCATACAGATTTGAGCTACATGATCCATTGTAACCTGGCTTTCAGAAATACGTAAAGCCTCTTCAAATTCTCTGATGCTCGCTTAATCATTGTTAAACCAATATGAAATCGTCTTAGTTCACCACGCGTTTATACCAATAAATGTTTATTACCTATTATTTCACTTATTTCTTTTGCCTTTAACAATTTAGATAATGCTTTGTCGTGCTCACCAAGCTTAGATTGAAGGGACCCTAACTCCATTAAACAGAAAGCGTAAGTCGAGCTATCAGCATTAACAAGGGATATGTTGATACACTTCTCTACTGCGTAAAGACATGAGTCATTACTCCCGTTTAAACCATAATTATCTGCTAATATGCTATAAGCCTTGCCGTCTATGTTACCTGATAAATTTCTTTGATTTGCGATTTCTAATGCTTCCCTAGCATAGTCAAAGCTCTTGGTAGTGACTGACTCTTTATTTCTATAGCTAACTGCAAATTCAAAGCAGCCTTTAGCGAGTCACTACCTACCTGTTTTAATTCTATTATTAGGCTATCAATTATTTCAATCTGAGCATAGATCTTAGATATTGAAACGGATAAAAAGATAGTCAACATTAAATGCCATCGAGCATAACGAAAAGAATAATTCACTATCGATTTATTTTGATACACTAAACTGCGTATGAACTGAAACAATCGACACTTTAAGTATAAGTATTGAGTAACTCTTACACAAGGTGAAATAGATAGAAATAAAATTACTCTATGTACAACTCCCTACTCCTTAACAATTTATAGCGATAAGCATCTCTTAAGGCCTCCCAGCTGGCATGAATGATATTGGGGTCTGCACCGCAGGTCCACCAGGTTTCATTGCCGTCCGTAGATTTAACCATGACTTGAGTGGTTGACTCAGTACCTTGATCGGTCTGTAGGATGCGTACCTTATAATCTACTAAGCGTACTGATTGCAAGGCCGGAAACTTCTCACCGAATGCTATCCTAGATGCATGATCTAAAGCTCCTACAGGCCCTACTGATTCAGCAATTGAAGCTTTTACGGTTTCTTCTCCCTTTACTCTCAGCTTAACTACGGCTTCTGATATATTCTTATCCGTGTCTCGTACTACCTCAGAAATAATTCGGTAGCTCACCAACTCAAAAATATCCTCGTACCCCATGATTTCTTTATGCAGGAGAACATAGAATGAGCCATCTGCATTCTCGAATTCATGCCCTTGGTTCTCAAGCTTTTTGATCTTTTGTAGCAGTGCTCTCATCTCTGTCGACTTCTCGGCGAGCTCTATTCCCATTGACTTAGCCTTCATAGCGATACTACTACCTCCTGACATATCAGACAATAGTATTCGCTGGGAATTTCCAACTACCTCAGGAACAATATGCTCATAACTTCGGGCCACTTTCTTTGCAGCATTGGCATGGACACCTCCTTTATGAGCGAAGGCACTAAGGCCAACAAAAGGTTCTTTTTTAGAGGGTCTTCTATTAGCCGCATTATCAAATGCTAATGAGAATGAACGAAGCTTATTCATTTTATCTTGACAGCTCAACTCATAGCCAAGCTTGAGATTAAGATTAGGAATAATAGAGGTTAAGTTGGCATTACCTACTCGTTCTCCATATCCATTCATAGTGCCCTGCACCATAGAAGCCCCTGCCTCTATCCCGGCTATAGATACCGCTACCCCTATACCACAGTCATTATGGCAATGCATGCCAATCTCTACACCCGGTAATAATTCTTTGACCACTGCAACAATTTCATCAATTTCTCTTACCTGAGTGCCACCATTCGTATCACATAACACCAAATAATCTGCACCACCATGATGAGCTGCCCGCAGAGTACTTATAGCATACTCGGCATCATCCTTATATCCATCAAAAAAATGCTCGGCATCATAGATTACTTCCTTATCATTTGATTTAAGGAAAGAGACGGAATCTTGTATCATAGCAAGATTCTCTTCAGGTGATGTTTTTAATACCTCTGTTACGTGCAGCAACCAGGTTTTCCCAAATATGGTTACAACTGGTGTTTCTGCTTCTAACAAGGTTTGGAGTTGTGTGTCGTCTTTAGCATTTTTATGTGCCCTGCGTGTAGAGCCAAAAGCTGTGATCTTAGCATGATTAAATGATACATCCTTCACCATACTGAAGAATTCCATGTCCCTTGGATTACTCCCAGGCCATCCCCCCTCTATATAATCTATACCAAAATCATCCATGGCGTGCGCCAACCCTACCTTATCTACCGCTGAAAAGCTTATACCTTCACCTTGAGTTCCATCTCTCAAAGTCGTGTCGTATATCATTATATGCCTGCTCATCGCTTCTATTTTGCTCCAAAGAGCTTAATTATCTGAGTACAGGATTAACCACGAGTCACAAATACCTATCGGTAATTTAGATAAAATCGATGATAATAAAGGATTGATTGTCAGCTTTAGTAGCATATGAAGGGAATAAAATTCAAATCAGAAAAAGTTTCTTCAATTATTCACACTATATAAGCATAGATGCGGTGCGTGCTCCAAATATTATAATTGCTTCAAAATCACAGAATATCACATATAGTTTTATTTATATATTTTGAATTATAACACCAAACCAACATTAAATACTGATAAATTGTTAATAACTTTTTATTTATTCTATTGTTTCATTGTGGGATGAAACATATATTTATATCATGATCAAAAGCTTACCCAAGTGAAAAGATCAGGTTCTTTGAGAAAATGTCGGAAGATTAAGATGATGCAAACTGAAAGAAGAAATTCAAAAAGGGAGCAAGGAAGCAATTCTAAATCAGAAGGAAAGGAAATCTGAAGAAGGGGTAACCTGGAAATAGAAGAACAAGAAAACTGAGAAAATCATCTCAAAAAACAGAAGGCATTGCAGTATTTACACAGTGGAACGAAACGTAACTGAATACTTGGAAGCGCAGAGGGAAACAAACCTGAAGGTTCTGTGAACCAGGAGAGAAGAAAGAGTAAAACCTGGATTGATCGAATGCGAAACTGAACAAGAAGAGAGTAAATACGAAGACAAAGATAGAGGGATAGTATTGTAAGATTCTATCCCTCTTTTTATTTCAGTTATTAAGTTTCACGCCGTCATAATTCCATAGAGTCAAAAAGCTATATTGACATCTATTCAAACCAAAAAAGATCATTAGATTCCAGCCCAAAACGGCGATCATGCAATTCTTTCCCGAACCACATTTTGGAAAAGATCCTCAGAATGGTGGAGCTATTGACTATTGGTTAGGAGAAGCAAATGAAAGTATAGAATTACATATCGTTGATAGTCATGGAGATACGATTAGAACCATTAAGTCCAAAGGAAAAAAAGGTATCAATAGAGTTATGTGAAATTTCAAAGGAGATTCATCAGATGCTATGGAACTCCATATGCAGCCACTATATGCAGATTGGTTTCCCATGGATAAAATGGAACATGGAAAGGAATCATTGGAAAGATTTCTGTGCTCTCGGCTCCCGGAACATACCAAGTTCATACCACCATCAATGGAAAATCCATGAAGCAAACGTTTGATTTAGTAATAAATTCTAATACTAAAGGGAGCGAGGCAGATATAAAGGCTCAACTTGAAATGCTCAATAGTCTTAAGTCAGACATAATGCAACGATAAAAATGATCAAAGAAGTTGAAGACCTCAAAAAGCAACTCCATGATATAATACATGTGGTAAATCCCGAAGTCAAGAAATCTCTTATAGGTGCTTCCAAGGAACTCTCCGATATTCTTACAAAATTTGAGAGTAAACTTATACAGCTTAAGGATACAGGTAAGGATCAGGATATGGTTAGATGGCCTGTCCAGCTCTCAGAGAAGATATTTTACTTAGCCAGCACAGTAACTTCTGCGGATTTCCCTCCTGCGGACCCACATGTAGAGATTCATGAGATCTTACAAGAAAAAATAACTAAATATCAAGATGAATTGGAAGAAATCAAGAATAGTAATGTCCTCCAGTTTATAAATATGGCGAAAGAACATGGTCTTGATTTAATGAGTTCGAATTAGTCAAATCTTTATGTCGACTGCACCCTCTTCATATTGAAAATTAGCGGTGATTATGTTTGCTGACATCGTCGGCGATACAGCTATGATGCAAACATATGAAAGGAAGGATAGTACTTTATTCGATAAGTTCTTAAAGACGATCAATGATCAAGTCGAGAGGCATAACGGCAGAGTGGTCAATAATTATGGTGACAGTTGTGTATGCACTTTCGATAGTGCAGTATATGCCATCTACTGCGCCAAAGAGTCTCAATCCATTTTTATATCAGAACCTATAGTTCTTGTAAGGTTGGGGCTACATAGCGGTGACTTCTTTTATAAGGAGGGTAATGTCTTTGGAGATAGTGTCAATCTAACGTCTCGGATCGAATCAATGGGTATAGTAGGCTCCATCCTAATCTCTAAGAGATTGCGGGACGTCGTGAAAAATCAATCAAACCAGATATTAAATTCTTTGATACTCTTCGAATTTAAAAATGTAGAAGAGCCAATTGAAGTATTTACATTAGCTAATGAAGGCATTGTTGTTCCTAAAGAAAAAGATCTAAAAAGTAAATTTAAAGAGAAAAAACCTGTCAGGATATCCAACCAATTAGTAGGGTTCATTGGAATTGTATTAACGAGCATAATCGGTATAATTTTCTGGCAGCAGTCACAATCATCTAATAAGGAAATGCTGATTACCGCAGATAGCCTCTTAGAATCACCAAATACTCCACTTCCCTGAAAAGGTGTAACAAAAAAAGGTAGCTGTAATGGTATTTGATAATCAAACCAATTCTGAGGATCTTGATCCATTAGGATTAATGGCTAATGATCGAATTACCAGAGGGTTACTTAAGGTAAATAAAGGGAAAGTCATCAATGCTGCAAACGTTCGCAATAACATTACTCTTGCCTAAATTAGCGGAGTTGCTAATCCTGAATTTGCTAAGGCCACTGGCGCTTGTATTCTTATCCAAAGCAGATACTATCTCGCAGAAGATCAAATTATTATCTATTCTGATATCATAGATGCTTACAAAGGAACCATAATATATGGATTGGACCCTATTAAAGGGGATAAAGACAGAGCCTTAGAATTAATAGAAGAATTGACTCAAAAGTTAATAAGATTTTGGGCTACGGTCGGAATGAATCGTTACGCTCAGAAAGTACCCAAATATGAATCGTATAAACTAATGTTACAGGCAAGTAAATACTGGACTTAAAACTAGATAAGGTTAAATAGCTTTTATTGAAGTCATTTGAAGCAGACACTTCACATTATACTGCATTAGCTAGATTGCGTACATTCTATTCTAATTCCGGTAGATACGATCAGATAGATTCACTTGTCAAATTTCTTGATATTAGAACTGATAATCTTACAACTTGGGAAATCCTGCAATTAAACAAAGATAAGACACGGCTTAAATTTAATACTGACGACGAGTTAAAATTTGCCTTACAACAATTAGCTATTGACTCATCCATCGATCAACATAACATAGCCCTAATACTTTATGGTGACAATAGATTAGAAGAAGCCCTTACCATGTATCAAAATGAGCTAAAAAGAAACCCTCCCGGAAAAACAGAGAGAAGTCAATACGTTTTGAGTAAAATAGTGAGCATTCTCGATCGACTTGGACGATATCAAGAGACATTGACCAATAATTGATGACCTAAAATATCCTCCTAAACATGGCTTAGTAGTCTGGGAACAGTTTGGGGCCTTACATCACTTAAAGGAATGGGATAAAATTGATGCAGCACTCCACTTTTATGAATATTTAGGTTCACAAAGCACCTTTCAGTCACAACTCGCTATTCTAAGTATCCTACATATCAACAAAAAATCGGAATTAGAAAGCTATATTAACTGCGCAAAACAAAAAAATCTGAATATCCAATTACCTTACCAGATTCTGTGGTTAAAGGCTCAACTGGAATTCATTCGTGGAAACTTTGATGAGTCGATAAATAATTTCAGTAATACAAGTTCAATCACTCGTTTTGATCTATCACAATTGGCAGTAATGGACTATGCCGGTTACATCAATCAGGCTAGAGCATTAGAAGAGGATTACTTGAAAGAGAAGGTCTATTATGATCAACCGTATTATTATTATTAAGCATTAGGACAATACTATATAGCTCAAGGTGATAAAGCTAAATCAATAGAGTACTTAAAAAAGCTATGCATAGCGGGATGCGCTTTTTACCAGAAACCTTCATGAATGATCTTTTTTTTTAGAGACTTAATAGGTTATGAGCCATATGAAGAACTGATTAGACCGCAGTGAATCAATCCTTATCATTGCTTAACTCATCATTCACATGGATAAAAATTCAAAACAATTGTTGTAACATCACCTTTTGTAGGAAAACATTAATACGGCCCAAAAGTAATTGAATGAAAATATAAGTAGTCGATGACGAGAAAGATGTGAAGCTACTTTTCGAGCAGCGCTTCAGAAGAGAGATTAAAAAAGATACAATGTCTTTTGCATTCTCCTATTCTGGTGAAGAAGCCCTTCAATATCTCAATGATCACCCTTACGAGGCGGTGCTTATCTATTTGATATTAATATGCCTGGCATGAGTGGACCGGAGTTGCTAAAGAGAATTAAAACTGATTATAAGGATCCTCCTCCTGTGGTGATAATGATTACGGCATATAGCGACGAAGAAAATTACAATACAGCTAAAGGATTAGGAGCAGATGATTTTCTTAGAAACCAGTTGATTTCGCTAAATTGAAGGAAAAATTACAAACGCTGTTGTAATGGCCAAAATACTGGTGGTAGATGATGAGGTTGACTTAGAACTGTTGATCAAACAGAAGTTTTGCAAAAAGATCAAAAGCAATGATTATGAGTTTGTTTTTCCATCGAATGGAGTTCATGCTTTACAGCAATTAGAAGATAATTCAGGTATCGATGTCATTCTTAGTGACATCAATATGCCTGTAATGGACGTCTATCATTGCTAACTGAGGTTAATCAAAAACACTCTCTACTCAAAACAGTAATGGTTTCTGCATATGGTGATATGGATAATATCAGAACGGCAATGAATAGAGGAGCTTTTGATTTCATCACAAAGCCGGTCAATTTAAATGATCTTTAGATTACCATCAATAAGACCATCGAGCATGTCTATCAGAATAAAGAAACACTAAAGGCCATAAAGGAAAATAACATACTGAAAATGTATGTTGATGACAGCGTCTTAAACTTCATGAACAGCAGAGAATTTGAGTCAGCACTGGTAGATACGGAAACAATAGAAGCATCGGTATGCTTCATAGATATCTGTAGCTTCACCAAGCTCAGTGAATCACAATCTGCTGATAAAATAGTTGATTTATTAAATGGATATTTTGAGGTGATTGTCAGGGAGATCATAGAAAAAGATGGATATATAGATAAGTTTATCGGAGATACGGTCATGGCTGTATTCAGAGGTGATGACCATCAACAAAGAGCTGTACAATCGTACAAAGCGGTAAGAAGTGCGATCAATAAGCTACCAGATGATCGATATGGCATAGGATTCATGCCTACAGTTGCCATAGGGATCAATAGTGGTGATATGGTAGCAGAGAACATTAGTTCAGCTCAATTGAAAAGATTAGACTACGCAGTGATTGGTGCAAATGTCAATATGGCCCAACATTTAGAAGCTTCCGCAGGCCCAGACCAAATACATATCTCTCATTCAGTATATCAGAGCACCAAGGGAATCATAGAAGCAGAGAGCTCTGGATTTTTTCCACTGATCCAAGGATTGGATCACGTTAAAGTATTTAAGGGACAAATCCATAGGATTAAATTATTAATTTAGACCTATTCAACCAGCCGATAGAAATTATATCTTCCTCAATCTAAATAGCCAACTATGACTTTCGGTTCCAAAATAATAGCGTTTACAGCTGTAATATTCTTGTCAGCCTGTTTTAGTGAAACTCCAGTAAAGGATAATACTGTCTTATTTGGTTACGACTTTAGCCAAGATGCAATAACACCTACTGATAAATTGCTCAGCAAGTACACTCCATTTAGGTTAACTACTAATATGTCTGAACTATCTGGAAATCAGAAGAAGATAATTAAGTTATTAGTAGAGGCAACTACGTACATGGACGATTTGTTTTGGTATGACGCTTATGGTTCCAAAGTGGAATTCATGTCATCTTTGGATAGCACAGATGAGTAAGCTTTTGCAACCATCAATTATGGTCCGTGGGATCGCTTGAATGGGAATGAGTCATTTATTGATGGAGTTGTAGAGAAACCTGCATGAGCGAATTTCTATCCTGCCGATATGACCAAGGAAGAATTTGAAACATCAGATTTAGCGGATAAAGGAAGTTTATATACTTATATCCGACGTGGCGCTAATGGACAACTGATATCAGTTCCCTATCATCAACAATTCGCTAAGGAAGTCGATCGAGTGTCTCGATTGCCTTTGATGGCAGTAGATCTCGCCAAGAATGAAGGTTTAAAAAAATACCTAAAGCTTAGAGCTGCAGCGATAACTTCAGATGACTATCAAGCCAGTGATATGGCATGGTTGGATATGAAAACTAATCAAATAGATATAGTAATCGGGGCTATAGAAACTTATGAGGATCAACTGTATGGGTATAAAGCCGCCCATGAAGACTATATAATAGTTAAAGATATGGAATGGAGTGAAAGTCTGCCTAAATACGGTGCATTCTTGCCTGATCTTCAAAGAGGATTACGCGTACCTGATGAATACATAACGGAGAGTCTTGGTACTGATACAGAGCTCGATGCTTACGATGTAATCTATTATGCTGGAGATTGTAATTCTAGTAGCAAAACGATAGCCATCAATCTACCAAATGATGAAGAGGTTCAGTTAGCAAAGGGTACAAGACGATTACAGTTAAAAAATGCCATGCAGGCAAAGTTTGATAAAATACTAATACCCATAGCAGACATGTTAGTGGATGATAGCCAACGTCAACATATCACATTTGACGCCTTCTTCTCTAGCACCATGTTTCATGAGGTGGCGCATGGCTCAGGTATAAAGAGTACCATCAATGGTCAAGGCACCGTGCGAATGGCCTTGAAGGAATATGCTTCAGCACTTGAGGAGGGTAAGGCAGATATGCTTGGCCTTTATATGATAAAACAACTTCATGACCGTGGTGAACTTACGGCTGACCTGATGGATTATTATGTGACATTCATGACGTCCATATTTCGATCCGTTCGATTTGGGGCTTCATCTGCACATGGTAAGGCTAACATGATCAGGTTTAATTTCTTTAATGAGCACGGGGCATTTGAAAAGAATTCTGAAACAGTTAAATACAGAATCAATAGAGAAAACTTTGAAAAAGCCATGGATCAACTGTCTTATATGATCCTAAAGTTTCAAGGAGATGGAAACTATGATCAAGTATCAAAGCTTGTAGATATTATGGCTCGTATAAGACCAAACTTACAGAAGTACTTAAATAAACTTTCCGATGCTGGAATCCCAGTAAATATTTTATTTGAACAAGGAATCGATGTTTTAAGCCTATAAATTAGAATTATGAGAATACCTACAGCTATTATACTCGCCATAGGGTTGATCACATCCAGTGTGATCTTAGCTTACGGCATTAAAAACATGCGCAATTCTAACTATGTAATGGTAAAAGGACTATCTGAAAAAGAAGTTATTGCCAATCGTGCCTGGTGGTCAATCATAACCCAAGTGAATACTGGAAACACCAAAGAAATGCAAACACAGATCTCGCGATTAGAAAATCAGATCACAGCATTCTTAAAACGCAATGGTTTTACTAATGATGAGATCAACTCTCTACTCAGAGTATCTATCAGTCTAATTACAATGGGACTCCGAGATTATCTGGAGATTTTAAGATAAGTGTTAGTACAGATGATATAGATGAGGTCATCTCAGCGCAAAAGGAGACCGGGGATCTCATAGCTGCTGGAATTTTGTTACAATCAGAGCCATGGTCAGCTGAACCTAAGTATTACTTTACTAAGTTTAAAGAGCTGAAGAAAGATATGCTCGCAGAAGCAACGAAAGAGGCTAAGGAAGCGGCACAAGAATTTGCAACTAACTCAGGAAGCTCTGTCGGTAAGATGAGAAGAGCAAACCAAGGGGTATTCCAAATATTACCTGGCAACAGGACTCAAGAAGATCAGGTATTCTTTCCTGAGAAGATTGTAAGAATAGTTTCTAAGGTAGATTATTTCTTAGAATAGTTTCCGTTCTAAAACAGGGGATCTATATTGGTTTTATTCTCTCATCTATCTTTTCACAACTTTTTGGAGGAGAAACTGTAAAAGATACGCTACCTGAGGGATTCGTTTACCTTCGAGATATTGACTCGACTATATTGGAAGAAGTGCGCTATCACGGCATAAGCAACTTCATTGGGAGTCAGATTGATGGTTACAATACTTCTGCCATAATTATAGCTAAACCCGCCGCTAAAGCTCTAAGCAGAGTTCAGCAAAATCTAAGAGTAGTCAACAAGAGTCTGAAAATATTTGATGCTTATCGCCCTCAAAAAGCTGTGAACCACTTTGTTCGCTGGGTCCGAGATCCTTAAGACAAATTGATGAAGTCAAAATACTATCCTAAGATTCCTAAAAATGAACTGTTTAAAAGAGGTTACATTGCAAGTAGATCGGGACATACCAGAGGAAGTACTGTTGATCAGACCATCGTGGACCTCGATACCGGAGAAGAATTGGATATGGGAGAACCATTTGATTTTTTTGGAATTATATCTCATCACGATTATGGACAAATCACTACTGAACAGAGGTCTAATAGAGCCTTCCTTAAAAGTGTAATGACAAAAACGGATTTATACACTATTCTAAAGAGTGGTGGCATTACACTTTAGTAGACGAACCCTATCCCTTTATCTATTTTGATTTTAACGTAGATTAATTTTATTTCCGCGAACTAAATATTCCTATCTCTGAGATTTTAGGAAAAAGGATATAAATTAGCCCTTGATTGAAAACTTTACTTGTCCCATGTATATTTTACATCACCGCCTTACTGCAGATTTGTTTGATGATGAATTGGTTATAGCCAATTTAGATACTGGTCTGTATTATACTTTATCAGGATCGATCATTGAGATTTTAAATCAATTGCCTATCGAAAATATAATTGAAATCGAAAAACTCATTCTATCCCTATATCCCGATGCTGATATCACAAACTTCAAATCGGTGTTCACTAGATTATTAGAGGAACAACTAATTGTCAATGTGGATAAGATAGAAGCTGATCAACCTAAATGGAATTATAATACTAAATCCAGTTATCAAAATTCAGTCCTGAATAAGTATGCTGACATGCAAGACTTATTGATATTAGACCCAGTACATGAAATTGATGAAGAAGGATGGCCCGTTGTAGAATCAAGTAGTTAAACATTGTTTTCATTATTAAACTATTTCGAATACCTACTAGAAATAGGTATTAATAATTGTATCTCTTCTGAAGCTCGCATCATAGCTGATAGATATGTACATCTTCATTCTAACAATGATGAATTAAAAGCGAAAATGTTAGTAGCTCTGGAGCATCTTAAGGTCTCACATTCTGCTCAAAAGGATCTCGATATATATTATCTTATCGATGAAGGCCTACCCAATGGAGTTAAAGCACCAGATTTCACACAATTAGAGTTCAACTCTCAAGGATATTGTGAGGAATTAGAAAATGGTTCGTATAGTATCTTTTTTCAACCATGGCTAAAACAATTATTCATTTATTCATACGACCAAAAAATTGGTATTTATTGGGCGAAGTCCATTGAGGACATTCCTTGGTGGGATACCACCTTTCCATTTAGAATTATATTCCATTGGTGGACTAGGGATTTACCCTGTCAATTACTTCACAGCGGAGCAATTTTAGATCAATATAATCAGTGTTGGCTAATTACAGGTCCAAGCGGCGCAGGTAAATCCAGTACAACCATTTCCCTGACTCTTGAAGGGAATAAATATATCGGGGATGACTATGTATGGATTGAGAAAAACAACGAAAACTATAAAGTCTACAGCTTGTATCAAACGGCCAAGCTTAATGTAGATAATTATAATCTAAGGTTTAGCCATTTAAGAAGTTATGTGTCTAATTACTCAATGTTAGCAAAGCAAAAGGCCATAATAATGATGTGGGAGTCTTTTCCGGAATCTGTTGAAAAAGTGGGAGACTTAAAGGGAATCCTTGTCCCCCATTTAACAATAGATAAAAAAAGTATGATTAAAGAAGCATCTAAATCAACAACTCTGATAAGCATGGCAGCCACTACTTTACATCACCTACCACATAATCGACAACATTCATTTCAAAAGTTTAAACAACTCACCAACTATTCAGCTTGTTATGACTACTTAATTAAAACGGATGATTTCTCGTACATCAAAGAATTTGACACTTTTTCATTATTAAATCAGAATAATGGTTAGTATTATAATTCCATATTATAATGCTTCCGCCACAATAGGAAGAGCATTACGGAGTATTGTTAAACAATCAGCTTTTCTATACAGTTCAATCCTTTATGAAATCATAATCACAGATGATGGTTCAAATGAAAATGAGACAGATAAACTAAAAGGCCTTAAAAAAGACTATTCTTTTAAACTAATTACTTCATTAGAAAATCGTGGACCCTCCCATGCAAGAAATCAGGCAATTAAAAATGCAAACGGAGAATTTATAGCATTTTTAGATGCTGACGATGAATGGCCATTGGACAAAATAAATTCACAGCTCTTACATATTGAAAAGTATAATTTAGACATCTCAGGAGGTAGAATAAAATATTTGTTTGAACACATAGACCGAGAAAAAATAGATTTAGATAATCAAGATACGATGACTCATATCCATTTGGGCGCATTACTAATTCGTGGTAAAGTATTTGAATCGGATACACTATTTGACGAAGAGTTAAGGTTCAGCGAAGATTGGGATTGGTGGTTAAGGATGATAGAAAAAAAATATCGAATCGCAATTAGCGAAAGAGTATGTCTTCTCTATTACCGTCACCCCAATAATATGACAAGACATGCATCCCTAGAAGATTTCAACTGGCTTAAGGTGTTTCATAAGTCATTAAAGAGGAGAAAGAGCCAAATGGTGCTTCCACAAGTCAATGATTTCAGAACTGAGATTGCTAAACCGCTAATAAGTATCATTTGTCCAATTTCTAAAGGACTGAAAAGCTTAAAACAGATAATTTCCAAAATTCAATACCAGTCCTACAATGAAATTGAACTTGTTCTAATACACAATGAGTCCTTAGGTATAGTTGAAAAACAAACTAAGAATATCACTTTTCCCGTAATTCATATTCATCGGGGATCAACGAGTAAAGTAAATGCTTTAAACCTCGGAATAAGAGCGTGTAATGGAAGCTTTGTAGTCTTTACCGATAAAAATGATGATTGGAACAAAGATAAGCTCAAGCTTCAATTGGAAGAATTAATCAAAAATCCATACTACGGATTCATAACCATAAACCAAGAAGTAAAGGTTGATCCAAACTACCAATACCGTACTTCATTTTGTAAAAAGCAATCAAAGGGCACTATAGAATCTTATGACATTAATTCAATCCTTTTTAGAAAACATGTTTTGTTATCTATCAATGCATTTGAAACATCATCAGATTCAATTAATAGTATGAATATTATTGACAAGCTAAGAAGCAGACATGTAGGCGAGGGACATTTGAACAAAAAACTACAATATAAGTGGCTTAATAATAATGAAAGTGAAGTATCACACAAATAATCAGTGTCATCTAAATATAAGTTCGAGCCATCAAAAATATTAAATGAGCAAAGTTGATATTATTATAACGGTTTATAATGGAGAGAAATTCATTAAACAGTGCCTCAATTCTATATTAAACCAGAATTCTAATGATTTGAACATAATTATGGTTAATGATGGTAGCTTAGATGACTCACTATCACTAATTAACAACTTTGACTTCGGAATTTTAAAGACTCAAATACTAAATCAGCAAAATGAAGGAGTTGCTTCGGCTCTGAACCGAGCACTTGAATTGGTCAGATCCGACTTTGTAGCATTTATAGATCCGGACGACATCTGGGAAGTTGGCAAAATTCAAAAGCAAGTTGAATACTTAAAGAGTCATGAAGAGATAGACGCGACATTCACACTAATTCAAGAATTTACTGATATCTCAGCTATAATAGCGAAGGCAAGAACTAAACCAATACCAGGTTTATGTAAGACCACATTTTTGGGTCGAAAGACTGCAGTAGAGCAAGTGGGCTTGTTTGATGAATCGTTACCTACAGGCGACTTCATTGATTGGATGCTTAGATTTAATATGGCTGGATTTAATTATCATATCATCCCTGAGGTATTAGCCTACAGAAGGGTCCACAATGAGAACCTTTCCTTAAAAAATGACAGAGAAGGTTACTTAAAGCTCATTCATCATCATCTAAAGAGAAGAAGGCTTGACAAAAAATGAAATCACTAAATGCGACCAATTAGTTCTTAAAGCCTGTCTTTCTAAGGATCCTATATTATTAGAAAAGACTATTAGAGAATGGGATACACTTATCAATATCGATGATCTCTCTTTCAGGAGTATGCGCTTGTGTCCCATGTTACTTTATAAGCTTAACATGTTTGATATTCAGTCATTATATCATAAGAGGCTAACAGTCTTGTATAGGTTTTGGTGGGTAAAGAGTAAGCTTATCCATGATAATATTAATTCTGTCTGTAAACTGCTGAATTACCACAATATTAAGCCAGTGATCCTAAAAGGTGGAAGTGTAAGTCAATATTATCCTAAACCAGAATTAAGAACAATGTCTGATATTGATCTTATGGTTCCTTTTATTAATCTTGAAGAGAGCCTTAATCTCCTTGAATCATTAGGGTACAAAATCATTAACTCTGATAAAAATCTTATCAAGAGGCTTAGATCCTTTTTTTACTACTTCCATGAACCTGTGCAACTGAAAAATAATAAGTTAGACGTAGAAATCGATCTACATTGGTCAGGAGGTACACTTCTTTCAAAGGATCATGGTAATTCACTTTATAAAAGAACAATAGATGCAGAAAAAGTCAGAAACACTGGATACATACCTACATCTCATGATGAATTAGCATTAATCTTACTTCATGGTACGCTCACTAACAGTTTTGATAATTATAACTGGTTATTGGATTTACAGATTTTAAATGAGATCTTAACTGAGAAGGATTGGCAAAAGGCGTACGAAATTTCAATAAAAGAAAAAAAGGAAGACTATTTCATCTATGGACTCAATCAATTGAAAGAAAACGGAATTAATGTTCCATTCGAAATCCCTGAGACTCGAGTAAGCCAACCAAAATTTACCACCCCTCTAAAAAAAGTAAAGGAAAGCCGCATTCGTCATTACTGGATAGCCATAAAGAATTCAGTTATCATAATTAGGAACTTATTCCCGCATGAGAATGGTTTGCAGAAAATAGTGAGGATACTTCAGTTCTTTCTATTCAATCTTCTCAAAGGATACTACATCAAGAAAGTGAGTAGGTAGTTTGTTCCGTGTTATTCAAAACCATCATTATTTTCATAAAAAATGTACGTCTCAGAGTGAGCTACAGGACCCTTGGATTTAATACCCACTCTGAGCTGTACAATTATTTTAAGTAAACTAAGCACTCCTTAGCTTTAATAATACACTTGCCATGATTGACAGGAGATAGATCACCAATCCATATATGGTGGTGATCATTGAAACCTTAAGTCCACCCTAAAATATTTTGGGAGCTACTCCTTCTACTTGTTCAAAAACTGAAAAAGCATTGTAAAACCCGATCAAATGAAATAGAATCCCCATCATAAATGCGAATAGTCCTATAGATCTTAGATGGTCTACATTCGTGAGAAAACGATCAGGATTCTGAGAATTTCTGAAACTATAACATCGGAAGATCCAAAAGACAACAACAACTAATAAAAGTGTAAGAATAATCATGTTCAACCTACCTGCGGATTTCAATAGATTACAATATTCATTTTAAACATATTTTGATGGCTCCAATGTAGCTGTCAGAGCATCTTCCATACAAGGTCATATCCATACCTAAAACTGCTGTTTGTCGATGATTCTTCAATGTTAGCGTATTTCTATAAATCACAGATGTAAATTGTTCTTGCTATTGTACATAAGATGCAAAACTATAAGTCACACACATTCGATTGGTTACTGATCATGTCGATCTTTATTGTATTCATAGGTAACTCCTGGTCCAACTATGGTTATGCGAGCTTTTTTGTTTTGGCAATGGCCCTATGAGTAATGGTAACTACCTATTATTTCAATTTCTACTTAGTTCCAGGCTATTATATGCTCAAGCGACACTTCAGCTTTATACTCTATAGCTTCGACACAATTATCCTGTCGCTATATTTTCAAGTTGCTGTAGTTCTGATGGCATTCATCTATATAAGTGATTATAAGCTGCACAACTTACCTCCTAATGCTTCAGATGTATTGCTGATCGGTATGATCTTCTACTTTGTAATCTTATTAGGCTCATTTACACTGCTCATACAACAGATACAGGATAAGCAAAATAAGATAGAAGAGTTAGAGTCTCAACAGGCTAAATATAAGATTGAGTCGATAGTGGTTCGATCCAATCGAAAGTCTGTTGAGATAAGAATTAATGATATCCGATATATCGAGAGTTGGTCAGATTATATACTCATACACACAGGAAATGCAACGGAGAAGACTAAAGAGCGCATAAGCGCAATTCAAAATAAGCTTCCTCCCACGCTTATTAGAATACATCGTTCATTCATTGCAACTAAGAATTATAAAGAGTCATACTCCTACTCAGCAGTATTGATTGAAGATCAAGAGCTGACCATTTGTAGAAGCTATAAGAAAAAAGTCAAGGCTCTTATTTTATAGTGTTAATCCAGTATCCTTTGTTTTTTACTTTATTTTGGAGCTAAATGTATATCAACATTCAAATCCTGTATTATGTCAGATTATAAGATAATTCTAATCATAGTTAACTTATTCATATTCACCTTGGCCTTTGGTCAGTCTGATATAGACTCTTCACTCCTAACCATAGATCGTTTGTACGCTTCTTCAGAGTTCAGGCAAGAACGCATGCAACCAATTCAGTGGACTGATGAAGGCGATTCATACGTAATCATAGAGTTTAATGATGGACAAAATGAACTCATCAAATATCAGACAGCTTCACAAAATAAGTCAACATACCTATCCAAAGAACAACTCACTCCTGATGATCAAAATGAAGCCCTAAGAGTTAGTTCATTTAGTTTATCTGATGACACCTCCAAGGCGCTCATTTTCACTAATACAAGCAGAGTATGGCGTACCAATACTAAAGGGGATTATTGGGTATACGACTTCAGTACCGACAAACTGAATCAATTGGGTCAATCCTTTCCATCATCTTCCTTGATGTTCGCTAAGTTTTCATCAGATAATAGATATGTAGCGTATGTGCAAGAATTCAATATATACATAGAAGAGTTCGCCACAGGTATCGTAACGCAACTAACTCATGATGGTAATCGAGATATTATCAATGGAACATTTGATTGGGTTTATGAGGAAGAATTTGGTTGTAGAGATGGATTTCGCTGGAACCCTGAGGGAGATAAAATTGCATACTGGCAACTTAATGCTTCAGACATCAAGACATTTTATATGATCAACACGACCGACTCTATCTACTCTCAGCTGATACCACTGCAATACCCAAAGGTTGGAGAGAACCCCTCTTCCTGTAAAGTGCTGTATGTCGATGTGAACTCTAAATCAATTAAGAATATCGAGATCCCAGGAGATCCATATCAAAACTATATACCTGCAATCCAATGGATTAGTGGAGAGGAATTGTTAATCCAACAGTTAAATCGGAAACAGAATCATCTGAAGGTATGGTACCATAATGTTGCTTCTGACGCACTCAAAGTGGTTTATGAGGAACGAGAAGATACATGGGTAGACATGAGCTATCCTGATGCTACGGCCAGTAATTGGGGACTTAATGACTTAGTCATAATTGATAATGACAAATCATTCCTAAGAATGACGGAAAATGATGCCTACAGACATGTATATAAAATTAATATCAGCACTGGAGCCAAGACACTCTTGACTCCAGGAGATTATGATGTTGCATCCTGGTCAGTGGCAACAGACGAAAGGTTGTTTTATATAGCATCACCAGATAATCCCACTCAGCGTTACCTGTACCAAGTCGATCTGATGGGAAGAGGAGAAACAAAAAGACTCACTCCAGAATCCTATCTTGGACTAAATCGTTACAATATATCTCCTAATGGAGCTTATGCGTGGCATAGTCACTCAAACACCCTTGCTCCTAATACAGTTAGATTAGTGGAATTACCATCCCATAATATTATCAGTGAGATTGTCACCAATTCTGCATATAAGGATAAATTGACCGATATCATGATGCCATCTGTGGAATATCACACCATCTCAACGATGGATGACGTCACTATGGATGCCCGGATGATTAAACCTTACAACTTCGATCCATCACAGAAATACCCAGTGATCTTTCATGTCTATGGAGAACCATGGGGTGCCGTAGCTAATGATCAATTCATAGGTTTATGGCATGTTCTGCTATCGCAGCAAGGATTTGTAATCATCAGTATAGATAATCGCGGAACACCAACTCTCAAAGGTTCTGCATGGAGAAAGAGTATCTATAGAAATATTGGAAGAATTAATGCTCAGGATCAAGGCAAAGCGGCTCAAGAAATATTGAAACTACCCTATCTCGATGAATCCAGAGTTGGTGTCTATGGTTGGAGTGGTGGTGGATCAATGACACTCAATTTATTGTTTCAGTTTCCAGACGTATACCACGTCGGAATATCTGGAGCACCCGTAGCTTATCAGCTATACTATGATAATATTTATCAGGAGCGATATATGGGTCTCCCTCAAGAAAATGTTGAAGACTTCATCGCAGGATCTCCAGTGACTCATGCTCATAACTTGAAAGGCAAGTTATTACTTGTTCATGGTACGGGAGATGATAACGTACATTATCAGAACAGTGAACGCCTTATCAATGAACTGATAAAACATAATAAGCAGTTTGACTTCATGCCCTATCCTAATCGATCACATGGAGCTTACGAAGGAGCGAATACGGTTAGACATAAGCAACAATTGATGTACAACTACTTCATGGAGCATCTAAAGAATTAATTATGATAAATCTAATCAAATCAGGTAGTTATTTGTTCTCCATGCTAATAGGCTTATTTATTATAAGCTCCTGTACCGATTCAAAAGTTGAGACTAACGTAAAAAAACCCAATATCATAATTATACTCACTGACGATCAGGGCTATAATGATGTAGGTTGTTTTGGAGCAGATGATATCGCGACGCCCCATTTAGATAAGATGGCACAAAATGGCTTGATACTATCGGACTTCTATGCCGCTCAAGCTGTATGTTCTGCATCAAGAGCTGGAATTCTTACAGGCTGTTATCCGAATCGATTAGATATACACGGAGCATTTATGCCTAATAGTCCCAAAGGCTTAAACCCAAAAGAAACAACTATAGCTGAATTGCTCAAACCTCAACGTTACCATACGGCTATTTATGGTAAATGGCATTTGGGTGATCATCCAGACTTCATGCCTTTACAACAAGGATTCGACGAATACTTTGGCATACCCTACTCTAATGACATGTGGCCTTTTCATCCTCAGCAGGGACATATATTTAATTTCGGCCCTCTTCCACTATATGAAAATGAGTCGATTATCGACACGCTAACAGATCAAAGTTTGCTTACCACTCAGATAACAGAGCGTAGTGTTGACTTCATCGAGCGTAATAGTAATAATCCCTTCTTTTTATATGTGGCACATCCTCAACCTCATGTTCCTCTATATGTATCTGACAAATTCAAAGGTAAATCAGAACGTGGGCTCTACGGAGATGTCATCATGGAGATAGATTGGTCTGTAGGACAGATTATGCAGACTTTAGTAGAACATGAGATATTAGACAACACCCTAATTATATTCACCTCTGACAATGGACCATGGCTCAGCTACGGAGCTCATTCTGGAAGTGCATATCCATTAAGAGAAGGTAAAGGCACTGCGTGGGAAGGTGGACAGCGAGAGCCAACAATCGTACACTATCCCAAGAAAATAAAAGGTGGGTCAAAAGTTAGTGTGCCTATGATGAACATAGACATCTTACCTACTGTAGCAGAAATCACAGGAGTACCGCTACCCGATAAACACATCGATGGTAAAAGCCTTTGGGATGTTTGGCAAGGCAAAACTGATAAGGGACCTCAAGAAGCCTATTACTATTATTATAAGAGAAATGAGCTTCATGCGGTAAGATATCAAGACTGGAAATTATACTTCCCGCACTCCTATAGAACCATGAATGGCAGGACTGGGAACTCTGACGGGACACCCATCAATTATGAGCAGGACACACTTCAACAGATCGAGCTATATAATCTTTCTGATGATATCAGAGAACAGACAGATGTGGCTTCGTTATATCCTGGTGTTGTTAATACTATTGTTTCGATTGCTCAATCAGCAAGAAAGGACTTAGGTGATAAACTATTAGGAATACAAGGAGAAAGAGTAAGAGAAGCAGGGTTAGTTGAGAAATAAAAGAAAAAGAGGCGAAGAGAGATTCAATCTAATGGCCTCGTATCTATAATTAAGAATTAACGATCTGATCTAGTCTCGAACAATTCCTCCTTTAATTTCTTGTACTGCTCAGACACATTTGTAATATTCCTATCAAGTAGGAGAACTTTATTATAATTAATCATCGCTTCCTCTTTCTCTCCCAGTAGAGCAAGAATCACTGCATAGCTATCATATATCTTAGGTTCATAAGGGAACGTTCTCATATTTAATTTAAATATGATTTGTGCTTGTTCCAACCTATCAGACTCTGCATAACCATACCCAAGAGTATTCAATTCACCTTGTCCTTTGATCTTACGATATAGTTTTCTGATATGGACATCCTTTGAATCTCCTCTAAGGATTTAGAATTGAATAGTTCATTTATATAGGTTGCCCCAACATAGTTAGGTTGAGATGAAACTCCTAATGCTATTTGAGCGAGGTCAGTAACCATATCATTGCTTGGCGACTCAACCATTCGAGCAATTTCCTTCCCATTTTTCTTAAATATGAACGTCGACACTCTATGTATACCTCTATCTTTCGCTCCACGATTTGGGTCCTGCTTATATTTACCTTCTACTGATCCATACAATGCAATTAGATTTAATTGATCTGCATCCAGATCTAACTCATTTTAAAGTTTAATGAATTGAGGTACCCACTTCTTACTATCGCCACACCAGGTGCCCATTAAGATATCTACCTTGATATCGTTTAATTCTTGACCCCATTTAGTGTCCTGACCAGTCAGGTCAAAATCACTATAGTTCTTTGTAAACCATTCTTGATCGTTCGTATCCTGTTGCAAATCACTAATTGAGAAAGGCCCTATCAAGTGAGTTCTTTCTCTTGAATCAGTGTAATACTCCTTTTCTTGTCCAATACCTTGTATAGATGTAATTAAGGCTAATAAATAGGTTAATATTAATTTCATTATTTCTTTTGTTTTATAATGATTGCAACTTAGTATTGAACTGAATTTCATTCTTATAATAACTTGTTAATGAGACCATTACGAATGTTAATGAGTTGTAAACGGAGTCCAACTCTTCATTTAAAAAAATGAACGTTGAAAAGTATTTATTCACTCCTAATCAAAGTTGCCAGTATCGTTTTGGGAAGTTCAACTCTCCATTCCCAAGAGAAAATCCCTGTCTTCCTTTTCACCGATATAAACATAAATTCTGGCGACCCTGACGAACGTTAATCGCTAATTCATTTGTTGTGGTATACGGATGAATTAGAGGTTAACAGAATTGTTCCTGAACGATGGGATGCCAGAAGTGCTGAAGCTTGTGAATTGGCTCTTGATGGCTATGAACAAGACTATGAGACATATGATTTTGACAAAAAAGATTACCCAAACCCTGCTGATATAACAAGAATCACAGCACATAATCCAGATGAGGTCGAATAGCTTTGAATCACTGATGCCAGTCACCTTTCAGATTACCTATATGTGCTTAGATGGGGTAATCTGGATCTATTTCAGGAAGTCATATCTAAATTCCCAGAGCTGTCGAATGAAATAAGACTCATCACTATTGGTACTGCTTTGATGATGGAACAAGCCATTCAATATATGCCAGATAATTGGCGTAAATCTTCACCTTACAAACAATTGAACTGGAACAGAAAAGGTCGTAATAAGATATACACAGATCACCGATTTGATAAGCTATGGTGGATCGAAATGAATTAGGCTTACGCTGGTATTTACAGAAGTTCAACCCAAACTAATGTTGGACACCCTATCCAACTTTGGTGACATGGGACAACACATGAAGTACATAGTTAAAAATGATGATTAGCCTCAATATTTCAGAGTGGGTAATACGCCATCAGTATTGTACTTATTCGATCCATACAATAATCCAAATAATCTAAGTACATCAAGTTGGGCTGGACGTTTTCACAAACCTTTTCCTTTAGCTAAGCCAAGCTATTAGACTGATTTAAGTGAGGAGATTGAATGGAATAATAGTAATCCATGTCCTACTTAGGCAAATCATGAGAAAGTTCAACAGTTAGAAAAATCAACATTGGAAAAAGAAAGGCCTGAGATGTATCAAACCCTAATCAACATACTCAATGGTCTGTACAAGTAGGAAACTTCTTAACTCTTATTGGTTGGAAACAGAACTGTTTAAATCACCAACTTTGATACCAATGAAATTCAGTTCTGTAACATCGTCTGATCCAACCGGAATTGTAAGGCTAGTTGGAACACCGTCTATTAATATGCTCGTTGTTATTTCTGTATCCTCAGGAATAAAAACCCAACTTGATTGGCCAATAAAATCTGGCGACTGATTTAATAAAACTCGCTGCATTGCAACTAAATCACTCGCTGATATTGAACCACTATTGTTGGCATCTGCGGCAATTAATTGAAAAGGGTTCGAAAATGGGTCTAATCCTAATATATGCCTCGTAACTAAAACTAAATCAAGTGAGCTCAAGCCATTACCTGCATTCTCATTATTCATAGGGACCAACTCAATGGCAGCATCAGTAGAAACTTCTTCAATAATATATCTGCCCTGTGGATCCGTCCTGACTGACTGATTATCACCATACTCAATGCGGACATTACTCAAAACGTCTCCCCCTGATGACACTATCCGACCTGTGACCATTCTTGTTGTAGGCCCCATTGCACAACCGTCCTTAAGAATAGTCAGGAATCTTTCAGAATCAGATAAGATTAAACATGAGTCAGCAGTTATAGTCGACCGATTTGCACCTATAGCGAAATCCAAATCACCAGCAAAACTTACTCCATATACTCTGTTTGGCCCATCTCCAGACCCTTCGAAATCATATGAACTAGCATCTGTAATGACAGCAATGATATCTTCAGCATCATCAGTTATAACATAGGCATAATGATCACCAGGCTCTTGTCCCATATTGTTAATTAAAGGAATGATATCACTTATACCATCACTTGGGCAAATAGTCAATTCATCAACCCAGTTAGTTGTAGTAAGGGTAGTCTCTATGCAATCAAATATCTCTACACAGGACTCCTTAATTATCCTCAGAAAGTTTACTTCACTGGATAATTGTAAACAACTATCGGCCGTCATCTCTGAGATAGATTGTCCAAGCTGATAATTCAGATTCCCTCTATAATACACTCCATAAATCAATTGGGCTTCTTGACTTGTCCCATCAAAGTCAAAGGAATTGGCATTGACAACTTCCTGTATGTTTCCATTAACGTTAGTGATTACAAAAGAGTAATTCTCTCCTAAACTAACATCGATAGTCGTTCTTAATTCCACAGGATCAGAAATTCCATCGTCTGTGCATATGGTTATCTCTGAAGCCCAGTCAGTCGTAGCTGTGGCACTTTCTAAGCACTGAACAGTTGTATCAGGTTCCTGCCCATTTCCCCCGGCGCCTGTATCACAGCTCGGCTCTGACCACTCTCCATTACCCCATAGCGCTCTGAACCGTTCACACCAGGTAACT